>JAYRTK010000042.1:0-16162 GCA_041919595.1 Lysobacteraceae bacterium | reverse complement strand
GCACGTGAACAAGATGGGGCATGCGCGGGGGCGCGCAAGCCAACCAAAGACCTACCCGCCGTCCGTCAGCCGCGCAGCAGCCCGGTCATGGGCCGGACCGCGCGACTGTCCGGGAAGATCCGCGTTTCCAGCGCCGCCTCCGGCACCGCCAGATGTCCGAGCAGCAGCCCCTTGAACAGCGCGCGCAGATCGGTGGTCGGCGACAGGTCGCGTCCCTCGAACAGCGCATCCGGCGCCAGTCCGCGCCAGTCGCCGGCGATCCGGCCACCGTGGACCGCGCCGCCGGCAAGCAGCGCCATGCCACCGACGCCATGGTCGGTGCCGCCGCTGCCGTTGGCCGCGACGGTCCGGCCGAATTCGGTCACGACCGCGACCACGGTCCGGCGCCATTCGTCGCCCAGCGCATCGCGACACGCGCGCAGACCGGCGTCGAGCTCGGCGAACTTGCGATCCAGCGCGTTCTGCTGGCCGCGGTGGGTGTCCCAACCGCTGTCCTCGACGAATCCGATCCGCGTCCCGTGCACGCCCTGCATGCGTTTCGCCGCCGCCGTCATCGCCTGCGGCAGACGGAACGCGCCGCGGGCGCGGTCGCCCGCCGCGTCCATCGCCGTGGCTTCGAGCGCGTCGGCGAACATCGGGGCGAGCTGCGGATCCGCGGCGTACAACGGCTGCAACTGCTGCATCAGGGCATCCGGCGCCGCCCGCGGCAGCGGCGGCGACCAGAGGCCTGCACGGGTCGAACCGCGCATCGCCAGCGGCATCACCTGGGCGATCGCCACGCCCGCGTCGCCGGTCATCGTCTCGATGCAGCGCCCGATCCAGCCGTCGCGCGCGCCGCCGGGGGCGGCGGTGCCGTTCTCCAAACAGTCCTGCGCGTCGAAATGCGAGCGCTGGCGATAGGGCGGCGCCACCGCCACCAGCGGCAGCAGTTCGCGCGTCGCATACAGTTCGTGGGCGAACGACAGTTTCGGATGCAGGCCGAACGCGCCGTCGAGCGGTCGCGCGTCGCGCACCGCGAGCGCGCCGCGCAGACGCAGGTAGTCGGCATCGTCACGCGGGGGCAACAGATGCAGACCATCCATCGCGCCGCGCAGCAGCACCACCAGCAGCCGGTTCCGCGCGCCGCCGGTCGCCGCGGGCGACAGCCCCGGCCACAGGGTCAGCATCGCCGTACCGCCGAGCGCGGCGAGGAAACGACGCCGGGAAAGACCATGAAGACTGTTCATGCCGGACATCACACCCTCCACTGGAACGCGGGGCTGGAGAAAAGAAGCGCGAAACCCTCCTGCGCCGAACCGGCGCGGCGCAGCGCATCGGCCAAGGCGCCACGCACCGCATCGGCGCCGAGCGCATCGACCGCCAGATCCAGCGGTTTGCGCGCGACCGGCACCTGTTCGGCCAGCACGGCGGCGGCCTGCAGCCGTTTGCGCAGCGCATCGCCGCTGGCCCAGTCGGCGGCGGTATCGGGAAAGCCGGCGGGCGACCGCGGCGTGAAGGTCGGCTGCCCGAGACTCTGCAGCAGACGCAGCAGGGTCCGCGGCTGGCGATCGAGTCGCAGGTCGCCGGCACGCATCGTCGAGATCACGAAATCTTCCGGTGTCTTGAACTTGCGCGCGTCGGCCGACCAGGCCGCGTCGTCGTCGATCATCGCCCGGTACAGCGCGGTGAGTTCGCCGCCGCTGCGCAGATAGGCCGCGGCCATGCGATCGACGAGCGATGCCGGCGGCACGTCGGCGACGAAATGCCGCGCCAGCTTGACCGCGAGATGGCGCGCGGTCGCAGGATGCAACGCGAGATCGCGCAGGATCGCCTGTCCCTGGTCCAGGCCGCCCTCGGCGTAGCGTGTTCCCAGCACCGTCCGCGCGCCGGGTTCGTGCGCGCCGGAACGGAAGACGAAAGCCGCATCGCCGCCGCCCTGCTGCAGTTCGCGCGGCAGCGGCGTGCCCCAGCCGGTGATCGCGCGGGCCAGTTCGATCACGTCCTGCTGGACGTAACCGCCGTCCACGCCGAGGGTATGCAGTTCGAGGATCTCGCGGGCCAGATTCTCGTTGAGACCGAACCTGCGCCCACCCTCGCGACGCGACCGCCGGCGCGCCAGCATCGAGCCGTCGCCGACCGACGCGGTGTTGTCCAGATACAGCAACATGCCCGGATGGGTTTCGACCGCCAGCAGCAGATCGCGGAAGTTGCCCAGTGCATGCGGACGGATCGCCTCGCGCTCCATCGGTGCGGCGAGCAGGCGCGCGCTGTTCTTGTCGATCGAGATCGCGAAATGGTTCGACCAGAATCGCACCAGGCGTTCGACGAACGGCGTTTCGGTGGTCGCGGCGACGCGGTAGCGCAGGGCGAGGTCGTCGCCGGCATCGCGGCGGATCGCCTGCTGCAGCGGCGTACGCTCGATGTCTTCGCCGGCCTGCGGGGACGGGCCCGTCGGTGGCGTGCCGTCGTCCTTCGTCTGACGGCGCTGCTGCAGAAACGCGTACTGGCGGCGCAGGATCGCAAGACTGTCCGGCAACGCCGCGAACGGCGCGGGATCCGGCTGCATGCGCAACTGCACCTGCAGCCAAGCGCGCGGATCGCGCGCCTGCGCCAGTTCGCCCGGTTTCGCACCGAGGCCGAAACGGTTGACCGCGGCGGTTGTCAGGAGAGCGGCTGCCTGGAGACCGGCCATGTCGTGCTCGATTTCAGGAAAGACACGATCGGCAACGCACGGGATGGCGGCGGGTTGACGCCACGCCCCAAAAACACGGCCCCCGGCGTCGGAGACGCCGGGGGCCGGAAGAACGCGCGCGAAGCCGGATTACTTGATCAGGCGGATCGCGAACGGATAGCGGTAGGCCTGGCCCTTCTGCGCAGCGAGGCCGCCCATGATGCTGAGGATGATGCAGGCCACCCAGGCCAGCATGTTGATCAGCGCACCGATCAGGATGATGCTGAGCACGATGCCGACGATGTAGACGAACAGCAGGGTGATCTGGAAGTTCAGGGCCTCTTTCGCCTGGTCATTGACGAAGGCCTTGTCGGGCTGGTCCTTGTTGACCAGCCAGATGATCAACGGAACGATGAAACCGAGGACGATCCCGGAAAGGTGGGTGATGAGCGCCAGGGTCTTCTGGTCGTCGGAAGGAGCGCCGGAGGGCGCCGGCGGCGGCGAGGTGAAATCGTTCCCGTCAGTCATTGTTGGATTCCCCGTGAGTGCGGTTTGGACAAGCGATGGAGGTCTGCAGTGGAGGTCCGCGATGGAGGCCGACAGCGAAAAACGCGGCCGGGCCGGAAGCGCCGACCAGCTGCGGAGGATGGGCCTGCAAGTCTCAAACGTCAAACACCGCCGGCAACGGTCATGCGCCCGACCAGGATCGAACCGGTGCGGAGGTGGGACCGCGGATCCACATCGTCGCCGATGGCCTCGATCCCCGCCAGCATCGCGCGCAGGTTGCCGGCGATGGTGATGCCGTCCACCGGATGCACGATTTCACCGTTTTCGACGTAGAAACCAGCCGCTCCGCGCGAATAGTCGCCGGTGGTGGCGTTCACGCCCTGGCCCATCAGCTCGGTCACCAGCAGGCCGGTGCCCATGCCGCGCAGGAGATCGTCGAGCCCGCCGGCATTCGCGGCCACGTCCAGATTGAAGACGCCACCGGCGTTGCCGGTGCTTTCCATCCCGAGCTTGCGGGCGGAATAGCTGCCGAGCAGATAGCGCTGCAGCACGCCGTCGCGGACCAGATCGGCTTCGCGCGTGGCGACGCCCTCGGCATCGAACGCGCAGGAACGCAGCCCGCGCATCAGGAACGGCCGTTCGCGCAGCACGCACCAGTCCGGCATCACCCGGGTGCCGATGCTGTCGAGCAGGAAACTGTTGCCGCGATACAGCGCGCTGCCGGACACCGCGGCCAGCAGATGGCCGATCAGGGTGCGCGCGACTTCGGACTGGAACAGCACCGGCATGGTCCCGGTCGCCAGCGAACGCGGCGCCAGCCGCGCCAGCACCCGCTCGGCCGCGTGGCGGCCGATCGCGTCCGGCGCCTCCAGATCCGCGCTGGCGAGGGCGTAGCTGTACCAGTGATCGCGCTGCATCTCCTCGCCTTCGCCGGCGATCAGGCCGCAGCCGATGGTGTGATGCGTATCGCGTTCGCGGCCGAGAAACCCGTGGGAATTGGCGTAGACCCCGATCGATTCGCCGCTGGACACCGAGGCGCCGTCGGAGTTGGCGATCCGCGGGTCGGCATCGCGGCCGGCGGCTTCGCAGGTCAGGGCCAGATCGACCGCCTCGTCGGCCTCCAGCGGCCACGGATGCCAGCTGTCGAACTCGCGCAGGTCGGTGGCCATCCGCTCGGCATCGGCGAGTCCGGCCGCCGGGTCGTCTTCGGTATGGCGGGCGATCGCGCAGGCCTGGGCGACGGTGGCGGCGAGGCTCTCCGCGCGCAGGTCGGCGGTGCTGGCGCTGCCCTTGCGCTTGCCGAAATACACCGTGATGCCGATCGATCGGTCGCGGGTGGACTCGACGCTCTCCACCGCGCCCATGCGCACGTTGACGTTCAGGCCGCGATCCTCGTCGCAACTGACCTCGGCCTGGCTGGCACCCTGGGCGCGGGCCCGCGCGAGCAGATCGAGGGCGAGGTCGGAGAGACGGTCCAGCCGCTGCAGGCTGTCGTCGCGCCCGGCGACGGAAGAGGAAGCGATGACGTTCAATGCATTATCCTGTTGTCATGAGAGGCAAAGACCCCGAAACCGGCGAATTCCTGTCCCCGAGCCGCAGCCAGCAGCGGCGCGAGGCCTTGGAAGTGCTCGAACTGGCCCGGCAGTTGTCGGAACTCACGCCGCAGCAGCTGTCGCGACTGCCGGTGCCCGACGGCCTGCTGCCGCACATCGCCGAAACCCGCCGGATCACCTCGCACGTGGCGCACAAGCGGCAGTTGCAGTATCTGGCGAAACAGATGCGGCGGGAAGACGACGCGACGCTGGAAGCCATCCGCGACGCGCTGGACGCCAACGGCAACGCGGCGCGCGTCGAGGCCGCGATGCTGCACCGCGCCGAGGCCTGGCGCGAGCGCCTGATCGCCGACGGCGACACCGCGCTGGGCGAACTGCTCGCCGACTACCCCCAGGCCGATCGCCGGCACCTGCGCCAGCTCGCGCGCAACGCGCACGAGGAAAAGCTGAAGAACAAACCGCCGCACGCGTACCGCGAACTGTTCCGCGAACTGCGGGAATTGTTCGCGGAGCATCACGACGGCGAAGACGACACCCGCGACGGCGACATCGGGGACGACGGCGACGAAGACGGCCGGGACGGCGTCTGACCCACCCGCGCGTTCGCGACGCGACGCGGAGCGCGGCCGGCGTTCCGCAAGGCGCATGCCGGGCTCACGCCTTCGTCCCGCCCACCGTCAGCTGATCGATGAGCAGCGACGGCTGTCCCACGCCTACCGGCACGCTCTGCCCGTCCTTGCCGCAGGTGCCCACGCCCTCGTCCAGCGCGAGGTCGTGGCCGACCCGCTTCACCCGCTGCATCGTCTCCGGACCGTTGCCGATCAGGGTCGCGCCCTTGACCGGCGCGGTGATCCTCCCGTCCTCGATCAGATACGCCTCGGTCGCCGAGAACACGTACTTGCCGCTGGTGATGTCGACCTGGCCGCCACCGAAATTCACCGCGTACAGGCCGCGCTTCACCGAACGGATCATGTCTTCGGGATCGTCCTGTCCGGCGAGCATGTAGGTGTTGGTCATCCGCGGCATGACCAGATGCGCGAACGATTCGCGCCGACCGTTGCCGGTGGGCGCCGCTCCCATCAACCGTGCGTTGAGAGTGTCCTGCATGTAGCCGACCAGCACGCCGTCCTCGATCAGCGTGGTGCAGCGCGTGGGCGTGCCCTCGTCGTCCACGTTCAGCGAACCGCGCCGCCCCGGCAGGGTGCCGTCGTCGACGATGGTCACGCCCGGCGCGGCGACCCGCTGGCCCATGCGGCCGGCGTAGGTCGACGTGCCCTTGCGGTTGAAATCGCCTTCCAGTCCGTGACCGACGGCCTCGTGCAGGAGCACGCCGGGCCAACCGTTGCCCAGCACCACCGGCATCGTGCCGGCCGGCGCCTCGACGGCGTCCAGATTCACCAGCGCCTGGCGCAAAGCTTCGCGCGCGCAGCGCTCGGGGCGGTCGCCGGCCAGCAGTTCCGCGTAACCGTAACGCCCGCCGTAGCCGGACGTGGCCGATTCGCGGCGCCCGTTGTGCTCCACGAGCACCTGCACGTTCATCCGCACCAGCGGGCGCACGTCGCCGGCGACGACGCCGTCGCTGCGCGCGACGAACATGGTGTCGAGGGTCGCCGAGAGCGAGATCGTCACCTGGCGCACGCGCGGCTCGGCCGCGCGCAGCAGCCGGTCCATGCGACGCATCGCGTCGAGCTTGTCGGCGTTGGCAAAGGCGTCGATCGGATCGACCGCGTCGTACAGCGCCACCGGCGGCGTCGCGCCGCTGCGCGCCAGCACCGGCGGCGCGCGGCGCTCGCCGTCGCGGGCGATCGCCCGGGCCGAACGGGCCGCGGCGAGCAGTGCCTCGGCGTTGATTTCGTCGGAATAGGCGAAGCCGGTCTTCTCGCCGGAAATCGCGCGCACGCCGACGCCCTGGTCGATGGCGTGCGAACCATCCTTGACGATGCCGTCCTCCATCGTCCAGCCCTCGCGGCGCGAATGCTGGAAATACAGATCGCCGAAATCGATGCCCGGGCCGAGCAACTGGCCGAAGGCGCATTCGAGCCCGGCATGGTCGAGGCCGGCAGGCACGAGCAGGCGCGATTCGGGGAGTGTCTGCATCGGGGGCATGAGCGATCCGGAAAACGGGGATGAGGAGGGACACATGGCGACGACGAGCGCCGGTCTCAACCGGCGCCGGGCTTGTCGCGCGCGGACGCGGCGGCGCGGTCGATCACTTCCACCTTGGGATCTTTCCAGGGGCCGGTGACCCGGTAATTCTTCGCCGCCGCCTGGCCCAGGGGTTTCTGCAGCACCGCATTGGCCATCGCGCCGACCGCGGCGCCGACCGGGCCGCCGGCGATCGCACCGACCGCGGTCAGCAGATTGCCGGCCTTGGGCAACACCTCGATGGTCTGGTCGAAGGTCTGGGCGCGCAGATTGGCGGCCCCGCGGATGTTGATCCGCGCCGCCGGGCCGTCGATCGCCAGATCGTCGCTGCGCGCGCTGCCGTCGGCGAACCGGACGTTGCCCGCGAGGGTGTTGAAGGCGAAGCCCTTGGAGAAGAAATCGCGGAAATCGAGGGTGAGACGACGCGGCAACTGGGCGATGCTGAGCAGACCGAGCACGCGCCCGGTGCCGCCGGGTTCGACCTCGACCAGACGACCATCGCGCACGTCGATCCGGAGCGTGCCGTCGAGCGCGCCGAGCTGGAACTGCATGGGGCTGCCCGGCCATGCCGCATCGAAACGGACCTCGCCCTTGCCGCCGGCGATCCGACCGCCGATCCCGAAATCATCGAGCAGCGCGCCGAAATCCTCGCTGGCCGCGCTCGCGCTCAGGCGCGTGCGCGAGGCGTTGCCGCGGCCGCTCCATTCGCCGGTGATGTCGAATCGGCGCCGCGGTGCGCGCGTCTGCAACTGCACGATGTCCATTCCGGTCGCGGTCGGACGGGAGCGGAACTGGGCCTCACCGAGCGCCGCGGCGGCGATCCGCAGATCGTCGACGCGCAGGTTGAGCGCGGGGACCTTCACCGGATCGAAACCGTCGTCGCGACCATTCGCGGCGACGGGTGCGGACGCGGCGGCGGCCGGCCCCGCGCCGCGCCAGTGCAGGCGCTGCAGGCGGCCGGCGATGGTGCCGCCCTCGCCCTCCGGCAACAGCAGGGCGCCCGCGAGGGCCGCACCGTCGAACTGCGCCGCGAGCCCGCCGCTGGCCGGCGTGATCTGCAGCCGCGTTTCCGGGAACGCCGCACCGAGCAGCAGCAGACGATCGGCGACGACATCGATCCGGCGCAACGGCAGCGTGCGATCGCCCTCCCCGTGCATCAATCCGACCCACGCCAATGCGTCGAGCGCGGTGGCGCGACCGCCGAGGACCAGCCCCGAGGCGGGCGGCGCTTCGGCGATGCGATCGGTACCGAAGGCGGCACGGATGCCGAGTTGCCCCTGTCCCTGTCCCTGTCGCGCGCGCAGCGCCAGACGCTGACCGAAGGCGAGCGCGATCTCGCCCTTGCCCAGGGGCAACTGCAGATCGAGCGTGGTCGGCAATGCCGTGCCCGCCGGCTTGTCCATCGGCGCCGGCAGATCGAGCGCGGTCCCGATCAGGTCGGAACGCAGTTGCAGACGGGTGATCCGGGGCGCCGCCGCCGACCGGCCGCCGCGTGCGACGGCCGCGGGGATCGCGATGCCCGCGGTCCAGCGCGAACGCCCGCGGACATGCGGCTTGAGCCAGGCGAGATCGGCGCTGCGATCGAGCAGATCGTCGCTGGTCATCGAGGCCTCGAGTTCCGCCTCGAACCCCTGGCGCGCATCGCGGACATGGCCGGGACCCGCGCGCAACGAGAGCAGGCCTTCCTGACGGTCGTACTGCGCGCGCAGGCCATTCGCGGTGAAGCCGTCCTGGTCGTATCGCGCGCGGCCGGTCACGCCGGAGAACGCGAGCTTCCATTCCGTTTCGGCCAATCGCGCGCCGCGCAGTTCGATCGCGCCGTCGATCTTCGCGCGCTGCGCGGGGCCGCCGTGCAGCGGCAGATCCAGTGCGAAATCGACCCGCGCCGGGCCTTTGGCGGACAAGGTCTTCAGGACGTCGGCATGTTCCCGGCGCAGCGGACTCTGCCGCATCAGCCCGAGGAGCTTCGCGGCATCGGCGTCGGCATGCGCTTCGATCCCGAGCGACCCCGCGCCGAAATCGGGAATCCCGGCATCGAAGTCGCGGATCCCGACCTCGGCCAGCACCGCCTTGCCGCCGACGGTGAAGCCGTTGCCGACGAAGGCGATCGCCGCATCCATGTCGGCGGTGACCGGCCAGTCCTGATGGAATTTCACCCGCATGTCCTGCAACTCGGCGCGGGCGTCGAACACGCCCTTCGGCGGCGCACCGGCATTCGCCTTGAACGGCCAGTCCTCCAGTTCGCCGGACACCACCGCGCGGCCATCGCGCACCCGGCCGGCGACGAGGGCCTCGTCGAGCCAGTGCACCAGCGACGGCGACATCGCGAACTTCGGCCAGAACCGCTTCGCCACCGGCGCCAGGGAATCGTCGAGATCCGCGGCGACATCGATCCGCGGACGGCTGCCATCGCCCTGGAACCACAGTCCACCGCGCACGTCGGCGCCGTAGCCTTCGCCATCGATCCGCAGCGCCGGCGTTTCCACCCGCCAGCCACCGCCGTCGCGCCAGGCGATGGCTTCACCGCGCAGACCGACGATGTGGGTGGGGCCGAAACCGGTCGGCCAGTCGAAGCGCATGCGACTGCCCGGATCGAACGCGAACACCAGTCCATCGCCGTCGCCGTGCAGTTCGCCACCGAGATCGGAGATGCCGGGCGTGTGACCGACCGGCGCGAAGTGCAGCGCGCGCACCGTGGCCTGCGCGCGCATCGCGCCATCGCGCAGACCGCCGAGGCGCACCCGTTCCAGCACCGCGCCGGGCGCGGCCGCGAGCAGCCAGCGGCGCAACGCCGGATCCACCCGATCGCTCAGCGCGAGCACCGCGAACAGCGGACCGGCGTCGATCCGTTCCGCGCGAAGGCCATAACGCTCGCCGCCGGCGACGACCAGACCGTCGAGCACCTGCGGCGCGCTGTCGGCGTCGGCGTGCACCTGCATGCTCGGCGCATCCAACCGCCAACCAGCGCCATCGACGCGCCAGTGCGCGACCGCCTGCAGGCGCGCGAACGCCACCACCGGCGGTGCGCCGGCCGCGCGTCCGTCGGCGTCGTTCGCGAACGGCGCGCCGCGCAGACGCACGTCTTCCAGATCGCCGTCGACGCTGACCGCGACCACCTGATGCCTTCGCAGGCGCGCCCAGAGTTCGGCGCGACCGCGACCACCGGCCACGGTCGCGCCGCTGAGCCGCAGGAGCGGCGACCACGCGGCGAGATCGGCCTCGCGCGTCGATGCGTACATCCGCCCGTCGCCGCGCGCGCGGTCGAAATCGAGCACCACGTCGACCGGCGAGGCATCGCGGCGGATCCGCGCACGCAACCCGCTGCGCACGCGATCGCCATCGACCTGCAGGCGCAGATCGACTTCGGGCAGGGTGGTCTCGATGCCCAGCGACGGTGCCGAGATGCCGAGCCGCGCATCGATCACCTGCAATTCGCCGAGCCCTTCGAGCGCACCCAGCGGATCGCCGCCCTGCGCCTGCCCCGGCAGGCCGCGCACCTGCCAGCGGCCATCGCCGGCGCGTTCGAGGGTCAGCGCGAGATTGCGCACCCGCAGTTCGGTGAACGAGCGTCCGGGCAGGATGCCCGCGTACTGCGAGACGAGAATCTCCGCAGCGCCGATCGAGACCGCGTTGGCGCCCTCGCCGACCCGCAGACCATCGAGCCGCAGCAGCGGTCCGCGTCGGGTCCAGGCGGTTTCGAGCCGGTCGAAATGCACCGGCCGACCGGCACGCGCGCTCAGCCATTCGGCGATCCGCTCGGGATGACGTTCGGCCAGCGGCAGCAGTTGGCTCATGATGCCCGCGCCAAGCGCCAGCAGCACCAGCGAGACCGCGGTGACGTACCACAGTCCGCGGCGCGCCAGACGCAGACGACGACGCAGCGACGTCGGCATCAGCAAACCGCTCCGCGTCGCGCTCCGGATCCAGAACAGCGAGATCCGGAGCAGCACGATCCGCAGCAGCGGGATTCAGAGCAGCAGGATTCAGAGCAGCACGACATCGAACTGCTCCTGCGTGTACTGCTCGTCGGCCTGGAATCGGATCGACTTGCCAAGGAATTCTTCCAGCTCGGCGACCGCGGGCGACTCCTCGTCGGTGATGCGGGCCACCACCTTGGGCGAAGCGATCACCAGCAGGCGCGCGGCCTCGAACTGGCGCACCGCGCGGGTGATCTCGCGGAAGATCTCGTAGGTGACGGTCTCGGCGGTCTTGAGGGTGCCGCGACCGCCGCATTCGTGGCAGGGCTCGCTCAGCTGCCGCTGCAGGCTTTCGATGGTGCGCTTGCGCGTCATCTCCACCAGACCCAGCGGCGAGAAATCGTAGACCGTGGTCTTCGCGTGATCGCGCGCGAGCGACTTCTCCAGCGTGCGCAGCACCTGGCGACGGTGCTCGGGATCGACCATGTCGATGAAATCGATGATGATGATGCCGCCGAGATTGCGCAGCCGCAGTTGCCGCGCCACCGCCTGCGCCGCTTCGAGGTTGGTGCGGTACACCGTCTCTTCGAGATTGCGCTGGCCGAGGAAGGATCCGGTGTTCACGTCGACCGTGGTCATCGCCTCGGTCTGGTCGATGACCAGATAGCCGCCGGATTTCAGCGGCACTTCCTTGTCGAGCGCGCGCTGGATCTCGTCCTCGACGCCGTAGAGATCGAACACCGGACGCTCGCCGCCGTAGTGCTCGATCTTCTCGGCCAGGCCCGGCATGTACTGCGCGGCGAAGGTGCGCAGGCGATCGCAGGTTTCGCGCGAATCGACCTTGACCTTCTCCACGTCGCGGCGGATCAGGTCGCGCACCGCACGCATCGGCAGGGTCAGATCCTCGTACACGCAGTGGCCGACACGGGCACCGCGGACGTTCTGTTCGATCAGCGACCAGGCACGGCCGAGGTAGGCGATGTCCTCGGCCAGGGCCTCGGCCGGCTGGCCTTCGGCGTTGGTGCGGACGATGTAGCCATGCTGCACGCCACCGCCCGGCCCCGCGCCCTGGGTCGCGACCAGCGACTTGAGGCGCTGACGCTCGCCTTCGTCCTCGATCCGCGCGGACACGCCGATCACCTTCGATTGCGGCAACAGCACCAGATAGCGCGAAGGGATGCTGATCTGGGTCGTCAAGCGCGCGCCCTTGCTGCCGATCGGATCCTTGACCACCTGGACCACGATCTCCTGGCCTTCGCGCAGCAGTTCGGTGATCGACGGTACCGGCAGAGGCGCCGCAGGCGGCGCGGCCGGTGGTGCGGTCGCGGCCTCGCCTTCGATCGCGCCGTCAAGGGTGTTCTCGAGCGCGGTCTCCAGGGCGGAGTCGCTGGTCTGGGCGACGCTCGCGCGGAAGATGTCGTTCGCGTGCAGGAAGGCCGCACGGTCCAGACCGATCTCGACGAACGCCGCCTGCATCCCCGGCATCACCCGCTGCACCCGCCCCTTGTAGATGTTCCCGACCACGCCGCGGCGCCAACCGCGTTCGATGTGCAGCTCCTGCAGCATGCCGTTCTCGACCACCGCGACGCGGGTTTCGCGCGGCGTGACGTTGACCAGGATCTCCTCGCTCATCGTGCGCGCTCCCCGTCGCGGGATGCGCCCGGGGGCGGAAACAGGCCGAACGCGCGCAGCAGGGTGGTGGTCTCGTGCAGCGGCAGCCCCATCACCCCGGAATAACTACCGGACAGATGCGTCACGAAGCTCTGGGCCAGCCCCTGGATGGCGTAGGCGCCGGCCTTGCCGTCCCATTCGCCGCTGGCGAGATACAGGGCGATATCGTCTTCGCTCATCGACGCGAACGTGACCTCCGTACGCGAGACCGCATGCAGTTCGCGCCCCGCCGAGACCAGGGAGATCGCCGAAATCACCGCATGGGTCCGGCCGGACAGCGCGCGCAGCATCGCGGCCGCGTCGCCGGCATCGGTGGGCTTGCCGAAGATGCGGCCATCGAGCACCACTTCGGTGTCGGCACCGAGGACCACGGCATCCGGCTGACCGACCATCCGCAGCAGGCCGGCACCGGCCTTCTCCCGCGCCACGCGGCGGACGTAGTCCTCCGCCGGCTCCGCCGCCGCGGGGATTTCGGGGATGTCGAGGTCGAGGATGCCGAAGTCGAGACCGAGCATCCGCAACAGCTCGCGACGGCGTGGGGATTTCGAGGCAAGATGCAGCATCGGGCTAGGATACCTTGCTGAACGCCGTCCCCTGCGGGGGATCGCCGCGAACCCCGACCAAGCTCACAATGCGTTCACCCGCCGGCACCGGTCCCACACCGGCGCATTCCCCCGGACGCAGGCCCCGCAAACACGCCCCGACCACACGCCCTGAAACCACGCCCAGAAACCACCCCCTGGAGTCACGCATGTTCCGATCCTTCCCCCGCGCGTTCCGTCTCCGCAAGCCCCTGATCGCCGCCGCGCTCGTCACCCTCCTCGCCCCGGGCCTCGCCATGACCGCTTCCGCACAGTCGTCCCAGACCGCCAACGATGGCACCCTGCTGTCGATCGCCGCCGATGCCCAGGCGACGCGGGTGCCCGACATCGCCACGCTGTCCGGCGGCGTGGTCACCCAGGCCGCAGACGCCAATACCGCGATGCGTGCCAATGCCGACCAGATGAGCCGGGTCATGGCCGCGATCAAGGCCGCCGGCATCGCCGAACGCGACGTGCAGACCGCCGGCATCAGCCTGTTTCCGCAATATCGCTACGCCGAGAACCAGCCGCCGACGATCACCGGTTATCAGGCCACCAACACCGTCAACGTGAAGGTCCGCGACATTTCCCGGCTCGGCAAGGTGCTGGACGCGCTGGTCGCCAGCGGCGCCAACCAGATCAGCGGCCCCAACTTCGAGATCGACGAACCCGAGGCCGCCTACGACGAGGCCCGCCGCAACGCGCTGAAGAAGGCGCAGGCCCGCGCCGACATGTACGCCGCCACCCTCGGCCTGCGCGTGCGCCGGATCGTCAGCATCAGCGAAGGCGGCGGCTACAATCCGCCGGGCCCGATCCCGATGATGAAGATGGCGGCGATGGAAGCCCGCGATACCCCGGTCTCGCCGGGCGAAACCTCGCTCTCCGCCAGCCTCAACGTGGTCTTCGAACTGGGCAAGTGATCCGTCGCGGCACGTCCGCGCATGCCCCCGACACCCGCCACCCGGCGGGTGTCGTCGTTTGCGGGACCGGAATTCCGCGCAGAACGAAAAAGTTTCCGCCGGCTTAACCCCGCCCGAATCCGCACCGCGTTTGCACCGCTGTCCCCAACCGACGGAGGTGCCCCATGGTCCTGATCCAACGTCATCCCCATGCCCTGCCCCAGGCGATCGCCGCCATCCAGCCCGTGCGCGTCCTCGGTCTCGCCGGCGCGATCGCGCTGAACGTCACGGCATTGATGCTGTTGCTGGTGCCGGTGTCGGCCCCGATGCAGATCGCGGAACAGGACGAACCGCCCTTCTATTTCGAACAGGATCGCAGGGTCGAGCCGCCGAAACCGCCGGAGCCCGTCGAGGTGCCGATCGTGCGACCGCAGGCGCGCACGCCGGTCCCGGTACCGGTCAGGCAATCGCAACCGCAGCCGGTCGAGAACAACGAAGTGATCGTGCCCAACGGCAGCGAATACGTGCCGCCGACCGAGACGACCGAGACCATCGCGCCGCCGACCGTCCCATCCTCGGATCCGCTGCCGAGCACGCGCCTGGAATACGCCTCGGCACCGGCGCCGACCTATCCGCGCGAGGCGATCCTCGACGGCATCGAAGGCACCGTGCTGCTGAAGGTGCTGGTCGATGTGGATGGCAGGCCGCTGTCGGTGGAGATCGAACGCAGCAGCGGCAACCGCCATCTCGATGCCGCCGCACGCCGCCAGGTCCTGCGCAAGTGGATGTTCAGGCCGGCGGTCCGCGACGGCCGCGCGGTGCAGGTGTACGGCATGGTGCCGGTGAACTTCAGTCTCGACAGGCAGTGACGACGACGTCGCATGCCGCCGCGGGACACGCTGCGGAGCGCTGCATGCGCTCCGCAGCATCCACGGACGTTGGCCGATGCGACGACCGGCGCCATGTCGTTGGCCATGCGTGACACCGGCGCGGTCACGGTCGCACCGCATCGTTCCACGGACACCCGCAATGCCGGATGGTCATGTCGCCCCGGGCTTGCCACACTCCCGGCCCCGGACGCAGAACGGCCACGCCCCATGACCTCTTCCCTGGAACATCTGTTTTCACCGCTGCAGGCGGGCGATCTGGCCCTGCCGAACCGCATCCTGATGGCGCCGCTCACCCGTTGCCGGGCCGAGGACGGCCATGTCCCCGGCGCCTTGATCGCCGAGTACTACGCACAACGCGCCAGCGCCGGATTGATCATCGCGGAAGCGACGATGGCGATGGCGGGCCATTCCGCGTTCTGGCGGGAACCGGGCATCCACAGCGAGGCGCAGGTGGCCGGCTGGAAGCGGGCGACGGATGCCGTGCATGCCGCCGGCGGACGGATCGTCCTGCAGTTGTGGCACGGCGGTCGCGCCTGCCATCCCGATCTGAACGACGACGCGCAGCCGGTCGCGCCCAGCGCGATCGCGATCACCAACGATCAGGTGTACACGCCGAAAGGCAAGGTCGATTACGTGGTGCCGCGAGCGCTCGGCGACGACGAGTTGCCGGGCATCGTCGCCGGATTCGCCCACGCCGCGCGCAACGCGAAGGCCGCGGGCTTCGACGGCGTGGAAGTGCATGGCGCCAACGGTTACCTGCTCGATGAATTCCTGCGCGACGGCAGCAACCTGCGCGACGGCCCCTACGGTGGCGACATCGCGCACCGTGCGCGCCTGATGCTCGAAGTCCTGGATGCCGTCTGCGGGGTCTGGGGCAGCGGTCGCGTGGGGCTGCGCGTGTCGCCGCTCAACAGCTACAACAGCATGCGCGACAGCGATCCGGTCGGCCTCGTGCGCTGGCTGGGCAAGCGCCTCAACGACTTCGATCTCGCCTACTGGCACGTGATGCGTGGCGATTTCTTCGGCCAGCAACAGGGCGATGTGATGACGCCGGCGCGCGAAACCTACACCGGGACACTGATCGGCAACATGGGCTACAGCGCCGAGGAAGCCGAGGCCGCCATCGCGAACGGAAAAGTCGACGCGGTGGCGTTCGGCGTGCCCTTCATCGCCAACCCCGACCTGCCCGAACGCCTGCGCGCGGGCGCACCGCTGGCCGAAGCCGATCGCAGCACCTTCTACACCTGGGATGCGAAGGGCTACACCGACTATCCCCGCTACGCGCAATGACCCGCGACGCGACGGCCCGCGCACCGCGGGCCGTCGCCGCGGATACCGGACAAGCCCGG
>JAYRTK010000041.1:0-16274 GCA_041919595.1 Lysobacteraceae bacterium | reverse complement strand
GCCCGGCCAGGGGCGATCCCGCGGCCAGATGCTCGATCGTCCCGGGCGGAGTGGCGAACCCGGCCCAGGCCGACAACAGCCACAGCACGATCACGCCGGCCCGCAGCATCGGCGCGAGGAAGTACGACTGCGCCTGCCAGCGATCCTGGACCTGACTGGGATGCGCGGCCAGCGCCTCGTCGAGAGTGCGCGGCACGAAATCGAAGGCCGCCTGCAGCTTCGGCAGCATGTCGTCGCCGGCGACGTTGCCGCGGCGGAGCATCCGCCACATCGTCGTGCCCATCGGCCCGGTGCCCAGCGCTTCGCCCAGCGTGACCTGGACACCGACCAGCGCCTGCGGGATGGCCACTGCGCGATCGCCCGGAATCCGGAGCCAGCGCCGCCAGGTGCGCTGGTAATCACGCAGCGACAGGACCTCCGGTCCGCCGACCTCGAACAGCCCCCGGACATCGCCTTCGACCGCGCGCGCCACCAGCGCGCCGAGATCCTCGGCGGCGATCGGCTGGATCGGCCAGCGGCCGTCGCCGGGGAGCGGCTGCGCCAACGGCAGGGCCGCCAGCGCGCGCAGCAGCGAGGTACCACCGTAGGAACCGGTCGCCGAATAGACCACCGACGGCCGCAGCACCACCGCCGACAGCGGCAACGCCAGCAGCGCGGCGTCGAAGCGGTGCTTGGACGCGACGAATGCGCCGTCGTCGGGCAGGCCCAGGGCGGAGATCTGCACGAAGCGGCGCACGCCGGCGTCGGCGCAGGCACGCGCCGCGGCCAGCGGCCCGACGACATGGAGCGTCTCGAAGGTCTGCCGGCCGCGCTCGCGCAGGATGCCGGCCGCATTCACCACCGCATCCACGCCCTGCAGGGCCTCGCGCCAGTCCTCCGGAGCGGTCATCGTGGCGAGATCGCACAGCCGCTCGTCGGCCTGCAGCGGACGGCCCGGATCGCGGATGCCGCGCAGCACGCGCCAGCCGCGCCCCCGCAGCGCGGCGATCAGGAATCCGGCGATGAAACCGTGGCCGCCGAGGACGAGCACCGTCGGCACGGTCCCCGGCGCGATAGCGGAAAGCGGCATCTCTCCACGCTAACCGAGGCGCCGCACGGGCGCCAGCCCGGAAGTCCCACCGACGACCGGTCGCGGCGGCGATACCGTGGGAGATGATCCCGATCAAACCACAGCGCCGGGGCCGACGTCATAATGGGGCCATCTCCAGGGGGGGGATCCACATGACGTTCGACCCGGACGCGCATACCGCACCGCTGCTGATCGACAGCGATACCGCACTCGATCGCTATCTCCAGACCTACCCGCACATCGCCTTCGCCGGCGGCGACGCCGATCCGGGCATCGACCTGACGACCTGGCAGGCGCAGGGCGACGACGCCATCGAACGCAGTTGGCAGGTGGCACGCACGCTCGGCCTGCCGCTGGCACGGCTGGAACAACTGCGTCCCGATCCGCAGGCGATCGCCCTGATCAGCCCCGAGATCGCGCGCCAACTGCGCGCCGTTCCGCTGCGCGCGCATGCCGGCGTGATCGCGGTGGCGATGGAGGATCCCGGTCCGCAGGCCACGCAGGGCATGCTCGACTTCCTCAGCCGCGACCGGGTGATCCCGGTGGTGTCGACGCCGCGCGACATCCGCGAAGGCATCGCCCGCTATTACGACCGGGTCGAGGACCGCAACGTCGCGCTGCAGCTCGGCATCGACCCCGAATCGCAGGGCGGCGACACCAATCCCGCCGAAGCGCAGCGGCTGGCGAAGGAACGGCCGGTGGTGCGGATCGTGCAGACGCTGATCGCCGACGCGGTGACGCGGCGCGCATCCGACATCCATCTGCGTCCCGGCGAACAGGGCACCGAAGTGCTGTACCGCATCGACGACGAACTGGTGCCGGTGCGCCGCCTGCTGCGCGCGCTGCATCCGGCGGTGGTCGGCCGGATCAAGGTGCTCGGCACGATGAATCTGGCCGAACACCGCAAACCGCAGGACGGCCGCACCACCTTCATCCTGGACGACGGGCGCAAGGTCGACCTGCGCATCTCGGTGCTGCCGGCGGTGTTCGGCGAAAGCGTGGTCGTGCGCCTGCTGGACACCAACGAAAGCCTGTGGAATCTCGAACAGCTGGGACTCACGCCGGAAGACCGCCAGCGCATCGACGATGTGATGGACAGCAGCCACGGCATGTTCCTCACCACCGGCCCGACCGGCTGCGGCAAATCCACCACCCTCTACGCAATGCTGCTGGAAATGCGCAAACGCCGGATCAACATCCTCACCATCGAGGATCCGGTGGAATTCCACATCGAGGACATCCAGCAGATGCAGGTGACCCGCGCGACCGGGTTCACCTTCGCCAGCGCGATGCGCAATTTCCTGCGTCACGACCCCGACGTGATCATGGTCGGCGAGATCCGCGACCGCGAAACCGCCGACATCGCGGTGGAAAGCGCGCTCACCGGGCATCTGATGCTGAGCACGCTGCACACCAACACCGCCGCGACCACGGTGACGCGTCTGCTCGACCTCGGCGTCGAGGCCTATCTGCTGCGCGCCTCGCTGCTGGCGGTGATGTCGCAGCGACTGGTGCGACTGACCTGCCCGCACTGCCGCGAGATCGAACGCGTGGACCCGCACGTGCGCGAACGTCTCGGCGTGACCGAAGAGGAGGTCTTCCACATCGGCCGCGGCTGCAACCACTGCGAAGGTCTCGGCGTGTACAAACGCCAGGCGGTGTACGAACTGATGATCATCACCCCGAGGATCCGCCACCTGATCGTGCCCGGGGCCGAAGCCGACGCGATCCACTCCGCCGCGATCGAGGGCGGGATGGTGCCGATCACGCAGGCCGCGGTGAACCTCGCCCGCAGCGGCGCGATCTCGCTGGCGGAGGCGTGGCGGGTGCGGGCGGAGTAGGGCTCGCCGCCACGCCCGATCGAGCGGACGTCGGGCCAGCGGGCATCAGGTCGAAGTCCGCCCGATCGATGGCGGCACCGGATCGGACGATCAGAGGATGTACCGCGACAGATCCGGATCCCGCACCAGTTCGCCGAGGTGCTGATCGACGTAGGCGCGGTCGACGACGACGTTCGCGCCGCCGCGATCCGGCGCCTCGTAGCTGAGCGTGTCGAGCAGGCGTTCGAGGATGGTGTGCAGGCGACGCGCGCCGATATTTTCCTGGCGTTCGTTGACGGTGGCCGCGATCTCGGCAAGACGCTCGATCGCATCGGGCGCGAACGCGAGTTCGACGCCCTCGGTCTTCAGCAGTTCGACGTACTGCCGCGTGAGCGAAGCCTTCGGCTCGGTGAGGATGCGCACGAAGTCGTCCTTGCCCAGCGCACCGAGTTCGACCCGGATCGGGAAACGGCCCTGCAGCTCCGGAATCAGGTCGCTGGGCTTGGCCAGATGGAACGCGCCCGAGGCGATGAACAGGATGTGATCGGTCTTCACCGCGCCGTACTTGGTGCTGACCGTCGAACCTTCCACCAGCGGCAGCAGATCGCGCTGCACGCCTTCGCGGCTGACATCCGCGCCGACGCTTTCGGAGCGCTTGGCGACCTTGTCGATCTCGTCGATGAACACGATCCCGTGCTGTTCGCAGGCCTCGATCGCGGCCTCGCGCACGTCGTCCTCGTTCACCAGCTTCGCGGCTTCCTCTTCGAGCAGCTGCACGCGCGCGGCGCGGATCGTGAGCTTGCGGGTGTGGGTCTTGCCGCCGGAGAGATTCGAGAACATCTGCCGCAACTGCTGGCCCATTTCCTCCATGCCCGGCGGCGCCATGATGTCGACGCCGACGTTGACCGCGGTTTCGATCTCGATCTCGCGCTCGTCCAGCTCGCCGGCGCGCAGTTGCCTGCGGAATTTCGCGCGGGTCTCGCTCTGCGGGTCCCGCACTTCCCCGCTGCCGGCGTCGAGCGCGCCCGAGCCGGGCTCGGCGGCGCCGAAACCGAAGCCGCCGGCCGGCTGCCGCTTCGGCAGCAGGGCATCGAGGATGCGATCCTCGGCCCGCGACTCGGCCTGCGCGCGCACCCGGCTCTTGGCCTGCTCGCGATAGAGCTTCACCGCGGTGTCGGCCAGATCGCGGATGATCTGCTCGACGTCCTTGCCGACATAACCGACCTCGGTGAAGCGGGTGGCCTCGACCTTCACGAACGGTGCGTTGGCGAGCGTGGCGAGACGCCGCGCGATCTCGGTCTTGCCGACGCCGGTCGGGCCGATCATCAGGATGTTCTTCGGCATCACCTCGTTGCGCAGCGCGTCGTCCAGCTGCATGCGCCGCCAGCGGTTGCGCAGGGCGATCGCGACGGCGCGCTTGGCCGCGCCCTGGCCGACGATGTGGCGGTCGAGCTCCTGCACGATCTCGCGGGGGGTCATGGTCGAACTCATTGTTTGATCCTCGGCTGGAAAGCGTCCAAGCGGTTCAACTCCGGCCCGCACATCCCTGTGCGGGCGTTCGCCGATGCTGCGCGGCAGTGCCGCGCGAATCGCATCGGCTCACCCTGCACGATCTCGCGGGGGGTCATGGAAGCGTTGGTGTTCATGGATGTCCTGGAAATGTCGATGCCGATCTTTCGTAGGAGGGCCTTCAGGCCCCGGACTCGCGGCTGAAGCCGCTCCTGCGAAGGATCAGAGTTCCTCGACCACGATGTTGCGGTTGGTGTAGATGCACACGTCGCCGGCGATGTTCAACGCCTCGGTGGCGATCGTGCGCGCGTCGAGCTGCGTATGCGCCAGCAGCGCGCGCGCGGCGGACAACGCATACATGCCGCCGGAACCGATCGCGACCAGTCCGTCCTCCGGCTCGATCACGTCGCCGGTACCGCTGATGATCAACGAGGTCTCGCGGTCGGCCACCGCGAGCAGCGCTTCGAGCTTGCCGAAACGGCGTTCGGTGCGCCAATCCTTCGCCAGCTCCACCGCCGCGCGGGTCAGCTGGCCGTGTTTTTCCAGCTTCGACTCGAACAGTTCGAACAGGGTGAACGCATCCGCCGCCGCACCGGCGAATCCGGCCAGCACCTGACCGTCGCGGCCGAGCCGGCGAACCTTGCGCGCGTTCGATTTCATGACCGTGTGACCGAGCGTCACCTGACCGTCGCCGGCGACGACGACCTGGCCGTCGCGGCGCACCGACACGATGGTGGTGGCGTGGAACACGTTGGGATTCTGACTGGGGTCCATGCGGCCTCCGGGGTGTCCACCGGTTGTGGGGGCCCGGTGCCAACGGCGCAAGGGGTGACCAGCGGCAGGGGCCCCACGATGGTGGGAGGGCCGGAAGGCCCGACCGGGGGATCAACGGCGACCTCAGCGCTTCCGCTTCGCCCGCGGATGCGCGCCGTCGTAGACCTTCGCCAGATGCTGGTAGTCGAGATGGGTGTAGATCTGGGTGGTGGCGATGTCGGCGTGGCCGAGCAGCTCCTGCACGCCGCGCAGGTCGCCGGAAGACTCCAGCACGTGACTGGCGAAGGAATGCCGCAGCAGATGCGGATGCACGCGCTTGAACAGCCCCTGGCGCTGGGCGAGCTGACGCAGGCGGATCTGTACCGCGCGCGCGGTGATCGGCCCGCCGCCGCGGCCCGGAAAGATCGCGCCATCCGGTTGTCCACCCGATGCCCCGCGCCAGTCGTCGAGCGCCCTGCACGCATGCGATCCCACCGGCACCGTGCGCTGCTTGGCGCCCTTGCCGAGCACGGTCACCAATCCTTCGGCGAGATCGAGATCGCGCCAGCGCAGCGCGCACAGTTCGCTCAGGCGCAGGCCGGAGCTGTAGAACAGTTCCAGCATCGCGCGGTCGCGCAGGCCCAGCGGCGCACCGGTCGGCAGTTCGACCAGTTGCACCGCTTCGTCCACATCCAGCACCTGCGGCAATTTGCGCGGCGCCTTGGGTGCGCGCAGTCCGGCGGCTGGACTGGCGGCGATCCGGCCGTGCTTCAACAGCCAGCGATAGAAACTGCGGCAGGCGGACAGACGTCGCTGCAGGCTCTTCGGCGACAGTCCGCGCCGATGTTCGGCGGCGATGAAAGCGCGCAGTTGTTCGGCGTGCAGCGCCTCGGGATCGGCGATGCCCTGCGCCGCGGCCCAGGCCGCGAGCGCATCGAGATCGCGGCGATAGGCGTCGAGCGTGTGCGCGGACATGCGCCGCTCGACTTGCAGATGGGCGAGGAAATCGGCGATCACGTCTGCGGCCCAGTCGCTCGATCGTCAGAGACCCTTGACGAAAATCGACGCCAAAGGCGCCTCCCAACCGTTCGGGCGATCGTAGTCGGCCTCGTAGTACAGCTCGAAGATCGCGCCATTGGCACCGATCCACGGCGCGATCTGCGAACCGTTGGCGTTGATCCAGCCCGCGAACAGTCCTCTTCCCGCCTTGCCGCCCGTCTGGTTTCCGGGCTCCCGCACGGTGACGAGCAGGTTGCCGCCGCGGGCCAGCTGAACATTCCATTTGATTTCGATGGCGCAGCGGCCTCCCGGCGTCGGGAGATTGCAAGTCGGCGAGGTTCCGTCGAAGTTGGCGCTCACCAACGCCGCGGGGGACTCGACGTAATTGCTGCCGATGGCCAGTTGGTTGTATGCCTTGGCATAGACCTGACTCTGGTAACCACTGTTCCCGATGAACTCGTTGTTTCTGATCGAGACGTTCTCGAAGCGAGAATTCGCATTGCCGAGATCGATGGCGATCGCACCGCTGGGGTTCGACTCGATCCGGTTCCACAGGATATCGACGTTTCTGAGCGCCTTGCCCGCGTCGAAATTCGCGAATTCGATCCCGGTCGCATGCTGAGATCCTTGGCCGCGGATCACGTTGCCGGTCACCGCGATGCCTTCCAGATCGAAGCGCCAGCTGTCTTCGAGCAGGACCTGCCCACCGCCATAACCTGAATACTGGGTCAGGACGTGGTTACCGACGAAAGTATTGTTGCCGATCCATCCGTTCGCGGTGTCCGACAGCAAGATCGCGTTCGCGCCGGCGCCGGTGAACGTGTTGTTGATGATCCGCACCGTATGCAACTGCCGTGCGGTCGACATCGTCCATACGCCGTACGTCGCCGCACCGGAGAAACCGTTCCCATCGACGGTGATGTCGTTGGAGTTCGTCAGCTGCAGCTGGAATGTTTTCTTCGCCTCGAAGAGGCTGCCCCGGATTTCGACTTCCCCGGACTGTTCAACCCATACGCTGCCGTAACAGGCGTACTGGTTGTAGAGCGCGCCTCCTGCGACGCACTGCGACACCGTCTCCGGCGTGGAACGGAATACGAGATTCCTGAGAATGATCCGTTGCGCGTTGTCGAGACGAACGTAAGGTCCGGAGTCGAGCGTGTTCTGCTGGAATCTGGACGAAGTCTCATCGATGCTTCTCTTGACGCCGTTGTCCAGCCCGTCGATGACGAGATCGTGAACGCCTGACAGCGCGAGGCGCTGTCCCGGGCCGAGAATGATGTCGGCTTTCAAATGCACCGTGTTGTTGCTCACGGCGCACGCGGCAAGCGACGAGAAATCGTAGGCGTCGCAGTCCGCAGCGAACGCCGCGCCGGACGGAATTGCGATCAGAGTCGCGACAGTCCATTTCCATTTCGAATCCATCGGGTTTCCTTGATATTCGTATTCGTTACGTCGGGCAAACCGCGCATGCGTTCCGCGCGAACCGTCTCACGGATCAGCCGGCGAACCGGCCCAACGCCGCGTCGAAGGCTTCGCCCATCATCCGCAGGAACAGCGTGCCCATGCCCGGGAAGAACCGGTTGGGATCGCGGCTGCCGACCGCGATCAGCCCCCGTCCGGGCAACGGCAGCAGGGCGCTGCTGGCCACGGCCTCGGCGCGCAGACCGTACAGCAGGACGTTCTTTTCCGGCTGCAGGCGGCCGCAGATCGGTTCGCCGTCCTTGAGGCAGTCGCGGAACGGCGCCAGACGCGCGTCGTCGGCCGCGATCGTCTGCAGCCAGTCGGCATCGTCGAGTCCGACCACCGGGGCGAACAGCACCAGGCGCACCAGGTCGCCGCTGAAATCCTCGGCGAGGCTGGCGGCCATCGCGCGCGCGGTGTCGGCCGCGCTGCCCTGCTTCATCAACGCGAGGGTCAGCTGATGCGTGCGCACGGCGAGGCGTTCGTTCTCCTGCGCGTTGCCGAACAGCTCGTGCAGCCGCCGCGTCAGCTCGCGATTCTTGTCGCGCAGGATTTCCAGCTGATAACTGGCCAGCGACGCCGCCGGGCCCTGCTCGCGCGGTACCACCAGGCTGATCGCGAGATCGGGAAACTGCTGCAGGAAATTCGGATGGCGGCGCAGCCAGGCCGCGACTTCGTGGGCGCCGAGTTTGTCTTTGTCGTACATCGCATGTCCTGTTCTGTCGGTTCCCGGCCTGTCGCTCATGTCCACCACGCTCCTTCGAACACGAACGCCGTCGGGCCGGACATCGTCAGCTCGGACGTGTCGTCGGGCCAGGCGATGTGCAGGGTGCCACCGGGCAGATCGACCGCAAGCTCGCGATCGACGCGGCCGCGACGCATCAGCACCGCCGCGGCCGCGCAGGCGCCGCTGCCGCAGGCGAGCGTTTCGCCGGCACCGCGCTCGTACACGCGCAGGCGGATGCGGTCGCGCGCGACCACTTCGGCGAAGCCGACGTTGACCGAATCGGGAAACGCCGGGTGGCGCTGGAGCGCCGGCCCCAGGATCGCGACCGGCGCGGCGGCGACATCGTCCACCTCGATCACGGCATGCGGATTGCCCATCGAGACCGCGCCGAACGCGAGCATCCGGCCGTCGACCTCAAGTGCGTACGCATCCTGCGGCGCGTCGAAGCCGTGCAGCGGAATGTCGGCGGGCGCGAAGACCGGGCGCCCCATCGCGATCCGGTAGTGATGCAGATCGAGCACCTCGACGACATGCGTCCGGGTCGGGCTGTCCAGCTCGAAACGATCGGCGAGGCAGCGCTCGGGATCGACCGCGACGCTGTCGCGCAGCAGCCAGGCGGCGATGCAGCGCGCGCCGTTGCCGCACTGCTTCGCCTCGCTGCCGTCGGTGTTCCACATCCGGTACGCGGCGACCGCATGGAGACTGCGCGGCGGTTCGATCGTCAGGACCTGATCGCAGCCGACGCCGGTATGCCGGTCGGCGAGCGCACGGCACAGCGCGGGAGTCGGTGCCGCGGTGCCATCGCGCAGGTCCAGAACGACGAAGTCGTTGCCGGCGCCATGCATCTTGGTGAAGCGCAGCGCGTTCATCCGTCAGCGTGGCGGGGTCTTGGCGTCGCCGTCGGCCGCGGGCGGTGGCGGCGCAGGCTCCGTCGCCGGTGCGGGCTCGGCGGGCACCGGGGTGTCCGCGGGCGCGCCGGGCAACACCAGCGGCCCCTTGTTGCCGCAGCCGGACAGGACGAGTGCCGATGCGAACACGGCAGCGAAGGCGAAACAGCGGACGGAGCGTCGGTTCATCCGCGCAGTGTAGCCGCCAGCGCCGGCAGGCGGAATGCGGGGCACCGATCCCGGCCCGGAGGGTGTGCCGGACGTCAGCGCCGCGGCTCGGGGCGACGCCAGAGCCAGGTCGCGACCACGGCCATGATCGTGGTGCCGAGCGCCGCCATCCACGTCTGCGGCGCGGTCAGGAACATGATCGCGGCGCAGACGGCCATGGTCCCGGTCGCCAGCCATTTCGAGCGCCGGCTGACCGCACCGCCGTCCTGCCAGTCGCGGATCATCGGGCCGAAACGGCGATGCCCCAGCAGCCACGCATGCAGCCGCTGCGAACCGCGCGCGGCGGCGAAGGCGGAGAGCAGGATGAACGGCACCGTCGGCAACCCCGGCACGACGATGCCGATCAGGCCGAGCGCGAGGCTGGCGTAGGCGAGCAGCCACCACAGCCAGCGAAAGCGGGTGGACGGCGGCGCGGCGGGCGGCGTCATGCGCGGAGACGCCCGCCCGGGACCGGGCGGGCGTGCGGACTCATTCGGCGGGTTTGGCGTCGCTCAGGCCCAGCTGGTCGAGCAGGAACGCGTACATCTCGGCCTGCTCGCGGTAGCGGCGGAACCGTCCCGATTTGCCGCCGTGACCGGCATCCATGTTGGTGCGGAACACCACCGGCAGCGTCGAGGTGTTGAGATCGCGCAGGCGGGCGACGTACTTCGCCGGTTCCCAGTACTGCACCTGCGAATCCCACAGGCCGGTGCCCACGAACATCGCCGGATAGGCCTGTTTCGACAGATTGTCGTAGGGCGAGTACGACAGCATGTACTCGTAGGACGCCTGCTTCTCCGGATTGCCCCACTCGTCGTACTCGTTGGTGGTCAGCGGAATGGTCGGATCGAGCATGGTGGTGACCACATCGACGAACGGCACCTGCGACAGGATCACCCGGTAACGGTCCGGCGCCATGTTCGAGATCGCGCCCATCAGCAGGCCGCCGGCACTGCCGCCGTACGCGCCCACCCGGTCCTTCGCGGCGTAGCCCTCGCGCACCAGGAAATCGGTGACGTCGATGAAGTCGGTGAAGGTGTTCTTCTTGCGGAACATCTTGCCGTCGTCGTACCAGCGGCGGCCCATTTCCTGGCCGCCGCGGATGTGGGCGATGGCGTAGACCATGCCGCGATCGAGCAGGCTCACACTGGGAAGATTGAAGCCCGGATCGGTGGAGCTGCCATAGCTGCCGTAGGCGTACTGCAGCATCGCCGCGGTGCCGTTGCGCTCGAAGCCCTTGCGGTAGACCAGCGACACCGGGATCTTCGTGCCGTCGCGGGCGGTGGCCCACAGGCGCTCGGTGGCGTATTTCGAGGCGTCGTACCCGATCACCGGCTGCTGCTTCAGCATCCGCCGCTCGCCGGTGGCGGTGTCGAGTTCGTAGGTCGTGGCCGGCGTGGTCATCGAGGTGTAGCTGTAGCGCAGCCAGACGGTGTCGGACTCCGCATTGGTCGACAGACCCATCGAGTACGCCGGTTCGTCGGCCTTGACGTATTCCTCGCGGCCGTCGCCGTGGAGCAGGCGGATGCGTTCGAGACCCTCGGAACGCTCCTCGATGGCGACGAAGCCGTCGAACAGCTCGAAGCCCTGCAGGAACACGTCCTCGCGATGCGCGATCCATTCCTGCCACTGCGCGCGCGAGGTCGCGTCGCTGGGCGCGGTCATCAGCTTGTAGTTGGCGGCCGGCTTGCCGTCGGCGCCGGGCGCGTTGGTGAGGATCACCCAGCGTCCATCGAGATGGTCGGCGTCGTACTCCACATCGCGCTGGCGTGGCGCGAGCACGGTGAAGGTCTGCGGATCCGCCGCCGGCGCGCAGCGCATCTCGCTGGAGACCGTGCTTTCCACGCCGATGCACACGTACTTGTCGTCGCGGCTGCGGCTGATGCCCATGTAGAAGCTGTCGTCGTGCTCCTCGTAGACGAGGACGTCGGCGCTGGCCGGCGTGCCGAGGACGTGCTTCTTCACCCGCACGGTGAGCAGGGTTTCGGGATCATTCTCGATGTAGAACAGGGTCCTGTTGTCGTCGGCCCAGACCAGATTCGGCGAGACGCCGCGGATCTCGTCCGGATACGACTCGCCGGTCTCCAGATTCCGGAAGCGGATGGTGTACTGGCGACGGCCGTTGGTGTCCTCGGCATAGGCGAGCAGGCGGTTGTCCTGGCTGACGACCCAGTCGCCGACGCTGTAGTAGTCCTTGCCGGCGGCGAGGACATTCACGTCGAGCAGCACCTCCTCGGCGGCGCCGCGGCGGCCGTCGGCATCGGCGCGGGCGCGGATGTAGACCGGATAGTCCTGACCGGCCTTGAACCGGCTGAAGTACCACCAGCCGCGCTCGCGGTACGGCACCGAATCGTCGTCCTGCTTGATGCGTCCGACGATCTCCTCGTAGAGCCGCTCCTGCAGGGGCTTCAAGGGCGCCATCACCTTGTCGGCATAGGCATTCTCGGCGTCGAGATAATCGAGCACCGCCTTGTCCTTGCGATCGTCGTCGCGCAGCCAGTAGTAGTCGTCGTTGCGCACCGCCCCGTGCGGGGCCTTGACCGCGTGGGGTTTCCGGGTGGCGTCGGGCGGAGGAGGCAGATCGGCGGCGAGCGAGGCGAGTGGCAGGGTCATGAGCAGCAGAAAGTGAAATTTTCGTGAAGACATGCGAAACACGTCCGGAGTCCGATGACCAAGCATGACAGATGCCGCGCCGTTTGGCGGTCGCACGGTGGCCGCGTCGCGACGCGGCGCCCGGGTTTACCCGCCGCGAGCGGCCAAGCTATACAGCGCAAGGCGCCGGACGCGCGCCGACAGGGGCCACGCAGGGATCGGCGCACCTCGCCCGTTCTCCGCATTCCGCGGTCGACCTCCGCCGGAGACGCATCCGATCGCCGCGCGCTCGACCCATGGACGATGCGATCCGCATCGATACGCCGTCCGCCACCCCCGCGGCCGGCCCCCCACTCGGAGGATCAGGAGATGCCTTTCAAAGCTTCAGATGGCCGCGACCCCGTTCCCGGCATGAAGGATGCCTATTACGCCACGCCGCAGGATCTGCAGACCTACCATGACGCGGCGACGCGGCTCTCGGCGATGCACCCGAACCTGCCCGATTTCGACATCGGTACCAACCGCAACCGCTATGTCTTCGTGGCCGCGTTCGACGGGACCGGCAACGACGCGACCCAGACCCTGACCGAACGCACCAACGTGCACGCGCTCTACAGCGATTTCGATCGCTTCGCCCACGGCAACGGCACCGACCAGCCGGGCTTCAGCCGCATGCATGCGCGCTACATCGAGGGCCCGGGCACCCAGAACGCCTGGGGCAACACCCTCGACAACGCCAGCGGCACCTCGGTGCAGGACCGGGTCTGGGAGATGTACAAGGATCTCGGCGACAAGACCCGGCAGTGGAAGCAGGAAAATCCCGACGCGGAGATCAGCGTGATCACCTTCGGCTTCAGCCGCGGCGCGGTGGAAGCGGCGGAGTTCGCTTCGGTCGTCGGCAAGTACGGCATCCACGCCGAAGTCGGCTACCGCATGCAGGACAACGACGACCACCGCCACGACAGCATCGATCCGGAGACCGGGAACACGCTGCCCGACTACCGCAAGTTCCGCGAGCTGTCCGGCGAACTGGTCGCGCCCGGCAAGGTGCCGATCGCGGCGGCCCTGTACGACCCGGTCGCCACCGGCGTGGCCGAGGATCACGACCGCATGCTGCCCACCAACATCAGTTCCGCGCTGCAGATCACCGCACGCGACGAACACCGGGTGCTGTTCCCGGTCAACCGCACGGTCACCGACGACATGGTGCAGGCGGATCCGAACCGCTTCGCGAACATCACCGTCGCCGGCTGCCATTCCGACATCGGTGGCGGCTATTCCGACGGCAAGGGCCTGGCCCAGATCAACGCCAACCTGGTCGGCGACTACCTCAACAAGGTCGTCGGTCATCAGATCTGCAAGACCGTCCAGCCCGATCCCGAAGCCTTCGTCGTCCACGACTCGAACTCGACGTTCTTCCAGAGCCTGGGCTATCTGAAGACCATGTACCGGTACGCCGACCGCACCCAGGACGGGCCGACCGTCCAGAACGGCACGCATGTCCGCAGCGGCGTCGACTCGAACATCACCGGGCGGACCATGACCGCGTTCGATTCGGTGCACATGCACCCCGGGCATACCGTCGACGACAGCTTCCGGCCGGCGCCGTCGAACGTGGAATCGCGACTGCAGCCGCGCGCCGACGACGGTCACACCCCGCGCCCCTATGACGCCAAACATTCGCTGCAGGACGAGACCCTGATCGGGCCACAGCGCCAGCGGACGGTGGACCCGATCTCGCTGGTGATGGAAAGCTCGGCGCGGGTGTCGACGCTGATGGATCGCGACACCAATCCGGTCGCCGCGCAGCGGTTGCACGACATCGCCAACGGCACCGACATCCGCCACTCGATCCTGTCGAACGGCGATTCGGCCGCGGGCCGGCTGTCCGCCGCGGTCGCGCTCGCGGCCAAGGAGCAGGGCATGGACCGCATCGGCGAAGTGACCTTCAACACCGACCGCACGCAGCTGCTGATCGCCGACCGTCGCGACACCCATACCGGCCAGGTCAAACACGCCACCGTCGACATCGCCACCGCGCTGGAGCGGCCGATGAAGGAAACACTGTTCGAACTGGATCGGCCGATGGTGCGGATGGAACCGCGACAGCAGAATCTGTACGAGCAGGCCTACGAGCAGCTGCAGGCCGTACCCGGCGCGACCCAGGATCGCACGGCGCTGGTCGAAGGTGCGGCGCGCATCGCCTCGCAGGCCAAGAGCGACGGGTTGACCGCGATCGACCGGCTCGAAGTGCGCCAGGACGGTCATCCGGCGATCGTCGCGCACCAGGGCCATGGGCTCGACGCACGGGCCTCGCAACCGCTGAACGCCACCGCCTTCGTGCAGGCGCCGCCCAACGCGCAACCGCAGCAGGATCAGGCACAGCAGCACGGTCACGGCCAACGCATGTGACACGCCTCGCGGCGCCGGGAATCCCGGCGCCGCGTCGCCTCGTGCGCACGCGGGTCGGGACGACGGCGTCCGATCGATGTCGGAAACACCGTCTCCAATTGCGGCGGCCCGAATGCCTGTCGCCGCTTCCGCGGTTCCGGCACACGGGTCGGGATCGGCGAACGCATCACGACCCATCCAATGGAGTGACACGCCATGGGCAATACCTCCTCGGGCATGAAGCCGCCCGACATCGACCCCTTCCAGACCCTCGTCAAGAACGTGGACGCCCGCCTTCTGGAGGACGGGACCGTCGACTCGAGCTCGGTCAGGTTCAACCGCGTCCTTCTCGAAGCCGACGACAACGTCGTCGCGTTGGGGGGTGATCCGAACAGCGCGCCGCTGGCGCGGCGCCAGCAGTTCCTGGAGGTGCTCGACGACCTCGGACTGCCTGGTGAGGCGAAGACGAGGCTCGAAACGCAGTACCACTTCCAGTACGGCGACGGCCACCGGGCACTCGAAGAGGTGGGTGGCAAGCTGGGTCCGGACGGTCTTCCCGATCTCAGGTCGCTGAAACCCGACAACCTCGAGATCGCCACCGCCAACCGCTACCGGGCCGCGGTGGAGACCACCCCGGACATCACGATGCGGGGCCAGCTCGAGACCCTGCTCAATGACCTGAGGGTCCCGGAGGCCGCGCGCCCGGAACTGATCGGGAAAGTCCACGCCGACGAGCGCCATTTCTCCTGGCTCGCCAACGGACAGGTGCCCGCGGAGATGGGCCAGTCGGCCCAACCTTTCAGAATGGCCGACGACAACCTGATGAAAGCATCGAGAGATGTACCGTTGCCTCAGGACACCCGCGACACGCTGCTCGAAAATGCGGGCAGCTGGGCCGGAAGGATCAAGGACGTCTTCAGCAACGACGGCGCCCAGTACGGCGTCCACCTGAATTATCTCCGGGCCGACGTCAACAGGACCGCCAGCGATATCGGCGGGCAGATGTTCAGGAAGACCGTCGAGGCCGACTACAACCTTTCGAATCCGGGGGTGCTGACGGCCTACTGCGAAGCGGTGATGACCCAGACCACGGAGCGGGGCCATACCACGCAGATCGCTTCGCGCGCCGGCGGCGGCATCGAAGCGGAACTCGGCGAACGACAGGTGAATTCGAGCCTCGGCCACGGCGGCCGCCATTGACGCCCAACGCGGTCGACGGGCGTGGAACGTCCGGGGCCGCGTTTCGATCGGCCCGTGGTCGGCGATGACCCCGGGCCCGCCCGCGTCGTCCGATCGACGCGGGACGCACCTCAGCCGACCACCAGCTTCACCCGCGCGAAGTTGCGCTTGCCCACCTGCAGCACGCCCTCGAAACCCGGCATGAAGGCGATCTGCAGGTCCTCGACCACCTGGCCGTCGACCTTCACCGCGCGCTCCTTGAGCTTGCGGTTGGCTTCGCTGTTGCTGGGGGTGATGCCCGCGGCGGTGAGCAGCGCGGCGATGCGGACGCCTTCGGCCGGGATGCGCACGTCCTGCAACGGCAACAGCGACAGATCGCCCTGCCCGGTGACCGCGGCGTGCCAGCCGGCGATCGCGGTCTCGGCGGCGGCGGCGTCGTGGAAGCGCGTCGCCAGTTCGCGTGCGAGCCGCAGCTTCACGTCGCGCGGGTTGAGCGCACCGGAGGCCACGTCCTCGCGCAGACGCCGCGCCTCGGCGACCCCGATCTCGAAGCTCAGCAGCTCGATCCAGCGCCACATGAGGTCGTCGCCGATCTTCATGGTCTTGTTGACGATGTCGATCGCCGGCTCGGCGATGCCGATGTAGTTGCCCAGCGATTTCGACATCTTGTTGACGCCGTC
>JAYRTK010000040.1:0-16330 GCA_041919595.1 Lysobacteraceae bacterium | reverse complement strand
GGCGCGCTGGTGGTGGTCGGCATGCTGATCATGGCGGTGAACGTGATCCGCACCTGGCAGGCCGCCAAGGGTCCGGTGGCGTATCCGGTGATCGCACCGGACGCCGCGGAAGCCCGCGCCTGATCGCCCGCCGCAGAATCCAGAACACGAGGCACAATCCATGAGCCACGCTCACGAGAAAGTCGAAAAGAACATCACCCTGATGGCGATCCTGATCGCGGTCGCGGTGTCGTTCGGCGGCATCGCCGAGATCGTCCCGCTGATGTTCCAGGCGGAAGCGATCAAGCCGCTGCCGGGCGTCAAACCCTATCCCGCGCTGGAACTGGCCGGGCGCGAGGTCTACATCCGCGAAGGCTGCTACAACTGCCATTCGCAGATGGTGCGCACGCTGCGCTTCGAGACCGAGCGCTACGGTCACTACTCGCTGGCCGGCGAATCGGTCTACGACCGTCCGTTCCAGTGGGGCAGCAAGCGCACCGGTCCGGATCTCGCCCGCGTCGGCGGCCGTTATTCCGACGACTGGCATCGCGTGCATCTGAACAATCCGCGCGATCTGGTGCCGGAGTCGAACATGCCCGGGTTCCCGTGGCTGGCCGAGGCGCAGGTGGACGGTGCGCTGGTGAAGAAGAAGATGGAAGCCCTGCGCACGCTGGGCGACCCCTACACGCAGGCCGACATCGACGGCGCCAACGCCGCGGTGGAAGGCAAGAGCGAACTCGACGCCGTGGTCGCCTATCTGCAGGGTCTCGGCAAGCACGCGCCGCGGGGAGGCTGAGCCATGGTCTCCGGCATCGTCACCGCCATCCTGCTGGTGCTGTTCCTGATCGGCAGCGTCTGGGCCTTCAGCCCCCGGCGCAAGTCCGAATTCGAAGCCGCCGCGCGACTCCCGCTCGGCGACGATGCACCCGCCGCTGAATCGAACAGAACGAAAGAAGAGGAGACGACCCGATGAACACGGGCTCCATGAGTGCAGGCTGGTCGGGTTTCATCATCGCCCTGGTGGTGCTGAACGTCGTCGGTTGCGTGTGGTTGATCTGGTGGACCGCCAAGCGTCGCCCCGGCGATCCCGGCCCGACCGACACCAGCCACGTCTGGGATGAGAACATCACCGAGTACAACAAGCCGCTGCCGAAGTGGTGGAGCAATCTGTTCTACATCACCATCATCTTCACCATCGGCTATCTGGCGTGGTTCCCGGGGCTCGGCGCGTTCGCCGGCTACAGCGGCTGGAGTTCGGCGAAGCAGCACGACGCCGACAAGGCCACGGAAGACAAGAAGCTGGCCGCGACGTTCGCGCCGTTCGAGGGCAAGCCGATCGACGTGATCGCGAAGGATCCGAACGCGCTGAAGCTGGGCAAGGCGATCTTCTCCAACACCTGCGCCACCTGCCACGGCTCCACTGCGCAGGGCGCGATCGGTTATCCGAACCTCACCGACGACATCTGGCACTGGGGCGGCGCGCCCGAACAGGTCCTCGAGACCGTGCTCAACGGCCGTCAGGCGGCGATGCCGGCGTGGGAGCAGGCGCTCGGCGGCAAGCAGGGCGTGACCGCGGTGGCGGTGTACCTGCAGTCGCTGGGTGGCGAGAAGGTCGACAGCAGCCTCGCCAACATCGGCAAGAACAAGTACGAGACCATCTGCGTCAGCTGCCATGGCCCCGACGGCAAGGGCATGCAGGCCCTGGGTGCTCCGGACCTGACCGACGATTACTGGCTCTATGGCGACTCCGTGGCCGCGATCGAGCAGAGCATCGCGCAGGGCCGCAACGGCATGATGCCGGCCCACGCGCCGATCGTCGGCGAAACCCGCGCCCGGCTCGCGGCGGCCTATGTCTGGTCCCTGTCGCAGGGCAAGGCCACCGCCACCAAGGGTGGGGCACAATAGGCCCCACACGACAACGACGGAGGCTCGCGATGACCCAGGATCGAGACCAGGCAACCGCGCAGGCCCCGTTCGACCATCCGCCCCGACCGCTCGCGCAGCGGCTCGGGGCGATTCTCTGGCCGAGCTTCTTCGCCGCCGGCGTCTCGACGATGGTCTGTTTCGCGCTGCTCGATCCGCTGACGCTGCGCGACATGACCTTCCCCGGGCTCGACATCAGTCGCGAGACCGGTTACGCCATCGGCTTCTTCGCCTTCTGGCTGGCCACGGCTGCGTCCAGCCTGTTCACCTGGATCCTGTTGCGGCCCGCGAGCCGCTTCAATCGCGCCCTGAAGGGCGAGCAATAGCTTTAGAAAATTCTAATATAATGGCCGTGCCCGACGCGGATCGCGTCGGCGCAACGTCCCCACCGTTGAAGCAGCCGCCATGAAAAAGCAGATTCCGCTCCAGGTCGCCGACGAACCCGCGTCGATGTACGTCAGCGAGAAGAAGATCCACCCGCGCGAGATCGACGGGCGCTTCCAGCGTCTGCGCGGGATCGCCGTGTGGGTGCTGCTGGGCATGTTCTACGTGTTTCCGTGGGTCAACTGGGACGGTCGCCAATCGGTGCTGTTCGACCTCCCGGCGCGCAAGTTCTACGTGTTCTGGCTGAACTTCTGGCCGCAGGATTTCGTGTTCCTGGCGATGCTGCTGATCATCGCCGGCCTGTCGCTGTTCTTCTTCACCGCGCTGGCCGGGCGGCTGTGGTGCGGTTACGCCTGTCCGCAGACGGTGTGGACCGAAGTCTTCATCTGGATCGAACAGTGGGCCGAGGGCGACCGCAACAAGCGGATGAAATTCGACAAGTCGCCCTGGACCGGCGAGAAGCTCCGTCGCCGCGGCGGCAAGCATGTGCTGTGGCTGATCTTCGCGCTGTGGACGGGCTTCACGTTCGTCGGATTCTTCACGCCGATCCGCGAGCTGGCCGACCGCCTGGTGCCGTTCGCCTGGGGCGGATGGGAAACCTTCTGGGTGCTGTTCTACGCCCTCGCCACCTGGGGCAACGCCGGTTTCCTGCGCGAGCAGGTCTGCAAGTACATGTGCCCCTACGCGCGTTTCCAGAGCGCCATGTTCGATCGCAACACCCTGATCATCGCCTACGACCCGATGCGCGGCGAACCCCGCGGCGCGCGCAAGAAAGGCAGTCTGTCCAGCGTGCTGGAGCGTGCGCGCGGTCTGATCGACAAGGCGGCCGCCTACGATTACGTGTTCCGCGCCGCGCATCATCACACCGCCGCCGACAATCTGGTCGCCGCGCGCGGCAACACCGCGATCGCCGATCCCGGCCTGAAGGCCGAGCCGCTGCCGAAATTCGAGCCTGATCAACTGGGCGACTGCGTCGACTGCACCATCTGCGTGCAGGTCTGCCCGACCGGCATCGACATCCGCAATGGCCTGCAGTACGAGTGCATCGCCTGCGGCGCCTGCATCGACGCCTGCAACGAGGTGATGGACAAGGTCGGCTATCCGCGCGGCCTGATCCGCTACGCCACCCAGAACGAGATCGACGGCAAGCCATCCAAGGTGCTGCGTCCGCGCATCTTCGTCTACGGCGCCCTGCTGCTGACGCTGGTGATCGCCTGGGCCTGGAGCGTCACCCATCGCAGCGAGCTGATCGTCGAGGTGCTGCGCGATCGCAACGCGCTGTACCGCGAGACCGCGGCCGGGGTCGAGAACGACTACACCCTGAAGATCATCAACAAGACCCAGCAGCCGCAGCGGTACCGCATCACGCTGGAAGCGCCGGACGGCATCGTGCTGCGCGAAGGCGCGCAGACCGTCGACACGACCGCGGAGCAGGTGCTGAGTCTGCCGGTGACGGTGATCGCGAAGAACGCGGTGCTCGGCAAGCGCGACATCGAATTCACGGTCGTCTCCGCCGACGGCCGCGTGCGCGAGGACATTCCCGCCAGCTTCTTCGGAAAGACACCATGAACCACGACGCCGCCGATCCGAAACGCCAGTCGCCCTGGCGCAATCCGATGGTCTGGCTGATGGTGGGCTTTCCGCTGGCCGCGGTGGTCGCCGGCATCACCACCGTGATCATCGCGGTGCGCGCCGGCGGCAGCGACGCGATTCCCGACGACGTGCGCCGCACCGCGCAGATCCAGACCACCGAGCTCGGCCCCGACGAACGCGCCGCCGAGCGCGGATTGTCGGCCGTCTTCAGCGTGCAGGAGGATGCGGTCGACGTGCTGGTCGCGACCGGCGATTTCGATCGCACGAAACCGCTGACGCTGTCGCTGCAGCATCCGGTCGAAGCGGCGCAGGACATCGCGCTCGAGCTGCAGCCGAACGACCGCGGCGGCTGGAGCGGCGCGCACACGCTCGATGTCGGTCACGCGTGGCGTGTGCAGTTGTCCGACGCGAGCGGCGAATGGCGCCTGCTCGGTCGTCTGCCCGCGGGGCAGCGCGGCGTGCTGCTGCGGCCCGCGCTGGGCGGGGATCCCGCCGGGACCGCGCCAGCGGCGACGGACGCCGGGACGCCCGCCGCGACGGCGTCCGACCCGAAGTAATCCCGCCGCCGTGCCGCGCGAGCACTGGCTCGATCACCGTCTTCCCCCGCCGCTGGTGATGGTGCTCATCGGCGCCGCGATGTGGGCCGCGGTACGCGCGGTGCCGGCGTTCGCGTTCGATCTCCCGTTGCGCATGCCGTTGGCGGCGGGCGTCGCCGCGATCGCGCTGGCGATCGAGTTCGCCGCCGCCTGGCGCTTCCTGCGCGCGCGCACGACGGTCAATCCGCTCGCGCCCGAACGTAGTTCGCGACTGGTCGTCGATGGCCTGAACCGCTGCAGCCGCAATCCGATGTACGTCGGTCAGGCGCTGCTGCTGCTCGCGTGGGGGGCGTGGCTGTCGCATCCGCTGGCGCCGCTGCTGTGGCTGCTGTATCCGGTGTACATCACCCGGTTCCAGATCCTGCCCGAGGAACGCGCGCTCGCCGCGCGTTTCGGCGCCGAGTACGCGGCCTACCGCGCGCGGGTGCGGCGATGGCTGTGAGCGCGGACGCGGGCGCCGGAACCGTGCCGGCCTCTGGCATCATCGGCGCGATGACCGAGGCCCGCGCCACTTGTTTCCATTGCGGCGAACCGCTGCCGGCGCAGCCGGTGGCCGATGTCGTCGCCGGCAGCGAGCGGTCGTTCTGCTGCACCGGCTGCGCCGCCGCGGCGCGCTGGATCGCCGATGCCGATCTCGGCGACTACTACCGGCTGCGCCAGCGCGATGCCGCGCGCGTCGGCACCGACGACATCGACTACGCCAGCTGGGATCGCGCCGACGTGCTCGCCGAGCACAGTGTCGCCGTCGACGGCGGCCGCGAGATCACCCTGCTCACCGACGGCATGCGCTGCGCCGCCTGCGCCTGGCTGATCGATCGCGCGCTGACCCGCGAGCCGGGCGTCAGCGAAGTCGCCGCGAACGCGGTCACCGGCCGCATCCGCATCGTCTGGGACAGCGCGCGGACGCCGCTGTCGACGCTGTTGTCGCGGCTGGCCGCGCTGGGGTATCGGCCATCGCTGGCGACCGGCGAGGCGCGCGAACGCGAGCGCCGGCGCGAGCGCAACCGCTGGCTGCTGCGCCTGGGCGTGGCCGGGCTGGGCGCGATGCAGGCGATGATGTACGCCGAAGCCCTGTATCTCGATACCGCGGGCGAGATGTCGCCGGCCACCCGCGATTTCTTCCGCTGGATCACCTTCCTCGTCTCCACGCCGGTGGTCTTCTACGCCGGCTGGCCGTTCCTCGAAGGCATGTGGCGCGAACTGCGCGGCCGCCGCCTCGGCATGGACACCCTGATCGCCGGGTCGACCCTGCTGGCCTATTTCGCGAGCCTGATCGAAACCCTGCGCGGCGGCGTGCACGTGTGGTTCGACGCCGCGGTCATGTTCGTGTTCCTGCTGCTGACCGCGCGCATGCTCGAACAGCGCGCCCGCGGGATCGCGTCCGCGCAGGTCGACGCCCTCGCGCGGGCCCGCCCGGCCCTGGCCACGCGCGAGCGCGACGACGGTACCGCCGAGCAGATTCCGCTGAGCGCGCTCGCGGTCGGCGACATCGTCCGCGTCGCGGTGGGCGAGGGCGTGCCCGCGGATGGCGAGGTGCTGGGCGAGGCGGAGGCGGCCGACACCGCGTTCGACGAAGCGCTGCTCACCGGCGAATCCGAACCGGTGGCGAAGGCCTCCGGTGCGACCGCCTTCGCCGGCAGCGTCTGCCGCGAACGTCCCGCACGGCTGAAGGTGCTGCGCACCGGCGCCGACACGCGGCTGTCGCAGCTCACGCGGCTGGTCGAACGCGCGCAGGAGCAGCGCCCGCCGATCGCGCGCGCGGCCGACCGCATCGCCGGCTGGTTCGTGACCGTGCTGATCCTCGCCGCGATCGCGGTCTACGTCTGGTGGCGGATGCACGACCCGTCGCGTGCGTTCGAAGTCGCGCTCGCGGTGCTCGTGGTCAGCTGCCCCTGCGCGCTGTCGCTGGCGGTCCCGGCGGCGCTCGCCGCCGCGCACGGCGCGCTGGCGAAGTGCGGCGTGCTCGCGCTGCGCGGCGAAGCGCTCGACACGCTCGCCCGCGCCGATCGCATCGTGTTCGACAAGACCGGCACGCTCAGCGACCGGCATCCGCAGCTGGCCGAGGTCGAGACCTTCGGCGGCGACACCCTCGAAGGCCTGTCCCGGGACGGGGCGCTCGCCATCGCCGCCGCGCTGGAACGCGACAGCGGCCATCCGCTGGCGGCGGCGTTCGCGGAGATCGCGATCGTATCGGCGGCGCGCGATGTGCGCGCCGAACCCGGACGCGGCGTGACCGGCATCGTCGACGGCCGCACGTGGCGGCTCGGGCGCGCTGCCTGGGCGGCGGGTCGGGACGACGACGAGGCGGTGTGGCTCGGTGACGGCGCCCGGCCGGCCGCGCGTTTCGTCCTGCGCGAGCGTCCGCGCGCGGACGCGCAGGACGCGCTCGCCGCGCTGCGCGCGCAGGGACTGCGGATCGCGCTGTGCAGCGGCGACGCGGAACCGGCGGTCGCGCGCATGGCGGAGACGGTCGGCATCGACGCGCGCGATGTCCGCGCGCGGCAGTCGCCGGAGGACAAGCTGGCCTACGCGCGCGCGCGCCAGGCCGCGGGCGAGATCGTCGCGATGGTCGGCGACGGCCTCAACGACGCGCCGGTGCTGGCCGGGGCGGATGTGTCGCTGGCGCTGGCCGATGGCGCCGCGCTGGCCCAGCGCGCGGCCGATTTCGTGGTCACCGGCGGCGCGCTGCGGCGCATCCCGCAGGCGATCGCGCTGGCCCGGCGTACCCGTCGCATCGTCCGCCAGAACCTGGCGTGGGCGCTGGGCTACAACCTGCTGGCGCTGCCGCTGGCCGCCACCGGTCAGGTCACGCCCTGGATCGCCGCCATCGGCATGGCCATGTCCTCGCTGCTGGTGACCCTGAACGCGCTGCGACTGAATCTCGCCGGGGCGGGTGGACCGGCCGCCGGCTCCGCGCCTGCGGAGGACCGGGATTTGACCGGGCGCAGGTCCGCGGACGCCGCGGGCGTCTAGACTGCCCGCCATGAACATTCTCCTCGCCCTTATCCCGATCAGCCTGCTGCTCCTCGGCGCAGCGGTCTGGGCCTTCGTCTGGGCGGTGAAGAAGGGCCAGTACGACGATCTCGACACCCCGGCGCTGGACATCCTCGTCGACGACGACCGGCCGATGCTGGGGGGACACGATCGCCATGGCGATGCCGATCGTTGAGTGCGCTGCGGCGGTAGGCGCGGCATGTTGATCGACTGGCTCGTCATCGGTGCCGCCCTGCTCAGCGGCCTGCTGGGGGGCGTGCACTGCGCCGCGATGTGCGGCGCGATCGCCACCAGCCTGTCGTTCGGGCAGAAGGCCGCGAGTCCGGCCGCACAGTGGCTGCAGGCGCTGCAGCCGAATCTCGGCCGCGTGTTCGGCTACACCCTCGCCGGCGCGATCGTCGGCGGCTTCGGCCATGGTCTCGTCGCGCTGGCGCAGATGCCGACGCTGATGCTGGCCATGCGCATCGCGATCGGTCTGCTGATGATCGTCGTCGCGATCCGTCTGCTCGATCCGCGCGGTCGTTTCAATCCGCTGGCGCGCCCGGCCGCGGCGCTGTGGCAACGCCTGCAGCCGCTGCAGCGCGCGCTGCTGCCGGCCGACACCGCGTTCAAGCGGATCGGCGTCGGCCTGCTCTGGGGCTGGCTGCCCTGCGGCCTCAGCGCGACCCTGCTCGCCACCGCGTGGCTGCAGGCCAGCGCGTTCAACGGCGCGCTCACCATGCTCGCCTTCGGCCTCGGCACGCTGCCGGTGATGTTGCCGTTGACCTGGAGCGGCGCCCGCCTCGGCCAGCGCCTGCAGCGCGGCGGCCTGCGCGCCGCCGCCGGCGTGTTCGTGCTGCTCGCCGGTGCCGTCACCATCGCCGCGCCCTGGCTGATGCAGGTGCCTGCGCTGCACGGGGTGCTCTCGGCGCTGGGGTGTCGGCCGCTGGTGTAAAACGGAAGGCCGTGCGATGCGCTCTTCGAGCAGGATGCGGGCGTCCGCAGCGCAGTGGGACGATTCCGGTTTCTCCGTACACTGCCCGCATGCCTGCACCTCCCCCGATCGACGGCGTCTCCGCGAGTCGTTTCCAGTTGCCGCCTGGTCCGTGGGCGACGGTGCTGGAGGCGCTGTGCGCGTGCTTTCCGAGGATCGAACGCGATGTCTGGATATCCCGATTCGCGCGCGGGCGGGTGCTGGATGCGGCGGGCGCCGTGCTGCGCGGTGATGCGCCCTATCGCGTCGGTGCGGAGATCCACTACTACCGCGAAGTCGTCGATGAACCGCGGTTGGCGGTGGAAGAAACCATCCTGCATGTCGATGCGGATCTGATCGTCGTCGACAAGCCGCACGGCCTGCCGGTCGTGCCCGGCGGCGGCCATGTCGCGGAGACGCTGCTGGCGCGCCTGGTCCGGCGCTTCGGCGACATCGGCATCGTGCCGCTGCATCGGCTGGATCGGCTCACCGCGGGCGTGGTGCTGTTTTCGGCGAATCCCGCCACGCGTGCGCGCTATCAGGCGCTGTTCCGCGGGCGCGCGATCGACAAGCGCTACGAGGCGATCGCGCCGCCGCTGCCGGGGCTCGTGTTTCCGATCGAACGCCGGACGCGCCTGGTGCGCGGCGAACCGTTCTTCCGCATGTGCGAAGCCGCGGGTGAGCCGAACACGTTCACCCGCATCGACGTGATCGCGCGCGGCGCGGAAGCCTGGCGTTACGCGCTGGTGCCGGTGACGGGCAGGAAGCATCAGTTGCGCGTGCACATGGCGGCGCTGGGCGCACCGATCGAGAACGATCCGCTCTATCCGACCCTGCGCGCCGCGACGGCCGATGCGCCCGACGGCCCGCTGCAACTGCTGGCCCGGTCGCTCGCCTTCGTCGATCCGATCGACGGTCGATGCCGACGGTTCGACAGCGGACTGTCGCTGCGGGGCTGGGCGAGCGCCGTTCAACCCTGTCCCAGCACCACCTCCAGCACATCGTCGCCGTAGCGCGCGAGCTTCGCGCCGCCGATGCCGGGGATGCGCGAGAGCGCATGGGTCGAGTCCGGCCGGCGTTCCGCGATCTCGCGCAGGGTGCTGTCGTGGAAGATGACGTAGGCCGGCACGTTCTGTTCCTTCGCGAGGCGGGCGCGGAGGTCGCGCAGGGCGCGGAACAGCGGCAGCGCCTCGGGGAGGACGGCGACGCCGGTGCGCGGCCGGTCGTCGCGGTCGCGGCTCTTCTTCGCGATCAGGTCGCGACGCATCGACACGCGCTGGCTGCCGGTGAGCACGGCGCGGCTGGCGTCGGTGAGCCGCAGGCCGCCGAATCCTTCCGCATCGACCGCGAGCAGACCCATCGCGACGAGCTGGCGGAACACGCCGCGCCAGGTTTTCGCGTCGTGATCGGCGCCGATGCCCCAGGTGCTGACGCGATCGTGACCGAACTGGCGGACCTTCTCGCTTTCCCCGCCGCGCAGGACGTCGATGAGGTGGGCGACGCCGAAGCGCTGGCCGGTGCGGTAGACGCAGCTCAGCGCCTTGCGTGCGGCCTCGGTGGCGTCCCAGCGCTCGGGCGGCGACAGGCAGTTGTCGCAGTTGCCGCAGTCCTGCGGGTAGTGTTCGCCGAAACCCGCCAGCAGCACCTGGCGCCGGCATTGCAGGGTCTCGCAGTAGCCGAGCAGCTGGTCGAGCTTGCGGCGTTCGAGCTGCTTGCGCTCCTCGCCGGCTTCGCCCTGTTCGATCATCTGCTTGAGCAGGACCACGTCGCCCAGGCCGTAGCACAGCCAGGCGTCGGCGGCGTCGCCGTCGCGACCGGCGCGGCCGGTTTCCTGGTAATAGCCTTCGAGGGATTTCGGCAGGTCGATGTGGGCGACGAAACGCACGTCGGGTTTGTCGATGCCCATGCCGAAGGCGATCGTGGCGACCACGACCACGCCGTCCTCGCGGATGAAGCGGCGCTGGTGTTCCGCGCGCACGGCGGCGTCGAGCCCGGCGTGGTAGGGCAGCGCCTTGAAACCGTGGCCGGCGAGGTATTCGGCGGTCTCCTCGACCTTGCGCCGCGACAGGCAATAGACGATGCCCGCTTCATCGCGATGGTCGGCGAGAAAGTCGAGCAATTGACGTCGGCCGTTGTCCTTCTGGACGATGGTGTAGCGGATGTTCGGACGGTCGAAGGAACTGACGAACCAGCGCGCGTCGCGCAGTTGCAGACGTTCGGCGATTTCCTGCTGGGTCGGCGGGTCGGCGGTGGCGGTGAGCGCGATCCGCGGCACCTCGGGCCAGCGTTCGTGCAGGACGGTCAGTTCACGGTATTCCGGCCGGAAATCGTGGCCCCACTGCGAAACGCAGTGCGCTTCGTCGATCGCGAACAGCGCGATTCCGCCCCGCGCGTGCAGGGTGTCCAGCAACGACAGGAAGCGCGGGGTCAGCAGGCGCTCCGGCGCGACGTAGAGCAGATCGATCTCGCCCCTCAGCAGGGCGCGCTCGACCTGCGCGGCGGTGTCGGCATCCAGCGTCGAATTGAGGAATTCGGCGCGTACGCCGAGCTGGCGCAGGGCGTCGACCTGGTCCTGCATCAGCGCGATCAGCGGCGAGACCACCAGGCCGACGCCCTCGCGCAGCAGCGCGGGCACCTGATAGCACAGCGACTTGCCGCCGCCGGTGGGCATCAGCACCAGGGCGTCGCCGCCGTCGGCGATGTGTTCGATGATGGCCTGCTGCTGCCCGCGGAATCCGGTGTGGCCGAACACGCGCCGCAGCAGGGTCGTGGGGGACTCCTGCATCGCGTCAGGGTAACAGGCGCCCCGAATCCGCCGGTATCGCCGCCGCCGCGCGCGCCGGCGCCGCGAACGTTTGCAGGCCGCGGCGGCCGGCCGCGGGTTTGGCGTCGCGCGGCTCCTGCCGCGATACTGGGCGACTTCCGCCGTCCGGCCGACCGCCCCGATGCTCCGCACCCTGCAACTCAAAGTCCTCGACGCCCGCTTCGGTGCCGAATGGCCGCTGCCGGCCTACGCCACCGAGGCCAGTGCCGGGCTGGATCTGCGCGCCGCCCTCGACCGGCCCCTGCGCCTCGCGCCCGGCGACGCGGCCCTGGTGCCGTCCGGGCTGGCCCTGCACATCGGCGATCCCGGGCTGTGCGCGGTGATCCTGCCGCGTTCCGGGCTGGGCCACAAACACGGGATCGTGCTGGGCAACGGTACCGGGCTGATCGACGCCGATTACCAGGGGCCGCTGCTGATCAGCGTCTGGAACCGCGGCCGCGACGCCTACGACATCGCGCCGGGCGACCGGATCGCGCAACTGGTCATACTTCCGATCGTGCGCGCGGCCTTCGAGGTCGTGGATACTTTCGAGGACAGCGCGCGGGGCGCCGGCGGCTTCGGCCACACCGGCGTGCGCTGACCGGCCCGCCCCCGGGGGCGCTTTCCGCAACCTCTCCGGTCGCACGGCGGCCGGCGCATGCAACAGGCACGAGACCGCATCGATGAAAGAGAGCTTCCGCCAGCAACTGATCCAGATCCGTCCGGCGATGAAGCCGGCGGCGATCCTGTGCGCGCTGCTCGCGCTGTGGCTGGGCTGGAGCGGAACCGCGCAATTGCAGGACAACGCGCGGCGCGAGGATCTGCAGCAGAGTCGCGACAACGGGGTGCAACTGGTGCACCAGTCGCTGATGCAGCATCAGAAGCGGCTCAACGAAGCGCTCGCGCTCGCCGAAACCCGCAGTGCGCTGGCGGCCGGTGATTTCCAGGTCGCGGCCAAGGTCATCGGCTCCGGCTGGCCCAATCTTTCGCTGGTGCAGGTGCTGCCGCCGGATCTGGAGCGGGTCTACGCCGATCTGCCCAAGGGCGGGTACGGCCGGCTGGCGGTGGTGGAAGCGGCCTTGTCCGAGAACAAGGTCCGCAGTTGGGTGATCCGCGATCTCGGCCAGCCGCGGTTGGCGCTGGCCGCGCCGGCCAAGGTCGATGACCGCACGGTCGGCGTCGTCTACGCGCAATTGCCCTTCAGCGAGCTCAAGTCCGGTCTCGAGACCCTCGGTCTGGGCGATGACACCTATCTCGGCCTGCGCCAGGGCGGTGTGACCCTGTGGGAGCGGGGCGAACAGGGATACGCCGACGGCGCCGAGCGCATGTCCGTGCAGATCGGCGATTCCGGGCTGCGTCTGGTCGCGGCGACGTCCGCGCCGCCGGCCCAGGCGCTGGGTCTGGGGCCGATCGTCTCGCTGATCGCCGCCGTGATCTTCGCCGTCCTGGTCTATGTCTGCTGGCGCATTTCCCGGCTGCAGGTGCAGGCCGGCCCGGCCGACCTCTCGCCGACCCTGCTCGAGGCCGTCGCCAGCGAGCCGGGCCAGGACGGCGGTGCCCCGACGCTGGAGATCCGCGAAGCGCCGAAACCCAAACCGGTGCTGATCGACCGCAGCATCTTCCGCGCCTACGACATCCGCGGCGTGGTCGGCACCACCCTGGACCGCAACGTCGCCGAACTGATCGGTCATTCGGTCGGCTCGCTGATGCGGGAGCAGGAACTGCGCGACATCGTGATCGGCCGCGACGGCCGGCTCTCCGGCCCGGAGATGGTCGAAGGCCTGATCGCCGGTCTGCGCAAGGCCGGCGTCAACGTGATCGACATCGGCATGGTGCCCACGCCGGTGGTGTATTTCGGCGCCTATCACCTGCGCACCGGCTGCTGCATCTCGGTGACCGGCAGCCACAATCCGCCGGACTACAACGGCTTCAAGATCGTGGTCGGCGGCGAGACCCTGTCCGGCGACGCCATCACCGACCTGCACGCGCGTCTCGCCGAGAACCGCCTGCACACCGATGCCACGCCCGGCAGCGTCAGTGAACGCGACATCAGCGCCGATTACGTGCAGCGGATCGCGTCCGACGTGCAGTTGGGCCGCCGGCTCAAGGTCGTGGTCGATGCCGGCAACGGCGTGGCCGGCGAGATCGGCCCGCGCGTGCTGGAGGCGATCGGTGCCGAGGTCGAGGAGTTGTACTGCGAGATCGACGGCACCTTCCCGAACCACCATCCCGATCCGAGCGAGCCGCACAATCTGGACGACCTGATCCGGATGGTGCAGCGCCTCGACGCCGATCTCGGCATCGCCTTCGACGGCGACGGCGACCGCCTGGGCGTGGTCACCCGCGACGGCGAGAACATCTACGCCGATCGCCTGCTGATGCTGTTCGCGGCGGACGTGCTGGAACGCAATCCGGGCGCGATGATCGTCTACGACGTGAAGTGCACGGGCCGCCTCGCCTCGCACATCCTCCGCCACGGCGGCAGCCCGCTGATGTGGAAGACCGGGCATTCGCTGATCAAGGCGAAGATGCGCGAGACCGGCGCCGAGCTGGCCGGCGAAATGAGCGGCCATTTCTTCTTCGCCGAGCGCTGGTACGGCTTCGACGACGGCATCTACGCCGCCGCGCGGCTGCTCGAGATCCTCGCCACCGCACCGGAATTCCCGGACGAAGTGCTGCACGGCCTGCCCAAGGGCGTGTCGACGCCGGAGATCAAGGTCGACGCCCCTGGCGGCGATCCGCACGCCTTCGTCGAGAAGTTCCGCGACGGCGCGTTCTTCGAGGGGGGCCGTCTGTCGACCATCGACGGTCTGCGCGTGGACTGGCCGGACGGCTGGGGCTTGGTGCGCGCGTCGAACACCACGCCGGTGCTGGTGCTGCGGTTCGATGCCGATACCGCCGAGGCGCTGGCGCGGATCCAGGCCACGTTCCGCCAGCGTCTGCTGCAGATCAGGCCGGATCTGGTGCTGCCGTTCTGACCGGTCGCGCCGGCCGGTGCGGCATGTCCGCCGACGCAGTTGGCCGGCGACGGGCGTGCGGCACGATGCCCGTGCCGGAGGAGGTCCCGCCGGCGATCAGCCGCCGCTGGTCGACGGTGCGGGCGTGGTCGGCGCGAGGCTGCCGGTCGGCTGGCCCTTGAGCGCGCGATAGCGCGACATCGCTTCCTTGAATTCGGCGTCGAGCGCGGCGCGCTCGGCTTCCTGGCGCTGCTTGAGCGCGCGCAGCGCCTGCAGTTCGCTGTGCTGGGTATGGATCTTGTCGCGCAGGACCTTGCCGACCGGTTTGGACTGCAGTTCCAGTTCGTTGGCCTGCCGCAGCAGGCTGACCAGGCTCTTGTGCAGGTTCATCAGCGCCAGCGCCGAGCCCTTGAGCGATTCCTCGATCAGCTCGAAGCGGTTGCGGAAGGCGCGTTCGAGGTCCTGCTCGGTCTGATAGGACACCACCATCGCCATCTCGCGGCGACTGCGCGCTTCTTCGGCCTGACGCGCCACTTCCGCCTCGGCGGCGCGGACGCGCTCTTCCGCGGTCAGGGCGCGCCCGACCCGGTTCACGGCCATGCCGGTCTTGGGATCGAACTCGGTGCGCTGATGGCCGACCGCCGAGGCCGGCAGGGCGTCGCTGCACACGCGGCGACCGCCTTCGTCCCAGCAGTACAGCTTCTTCGGTTTGGTCTGCGGTTGCTGCGCGCCCGCGACCGACGGCAGCACGAGGGCCAGCGCCAGGGTGGCCAGCACCGGCGACAGACGGTGGCGGGCGGAATGTCGATGCGTGGCGGTCATGTCGCCGTCCCCCCGGTGGGCGCACTGGTCTGGTCTGCGCCGCGGCCATAGCGGGCCCGATAGGCCAGCAGACGCGCGCGTTGATCGAGAAGTTCGGCGCTTTCGCCGGCGAATGCAAGCAGATCGTCCAGTCCTGCGACCGCGATCACGGGAATTCCGGTTTCCGCGGTTACCGCTTCGGCCGCCGACAGCGCGGGGCCGTCCGGCGCCACCTCCTGCCGGTCCAGCGCGATGACGATGCCGGCCGGGATCCCGCCGGCGTCGCGGATCAGGCCCAGGGCCTCGCGGATCGCGGTGCCGGCGGTGATCACGTCGTCGACGATCAGCACCCGGCGTCCGGCCAGCGGGGCGCCGATCAGGGTACCGCCCTCGCCGTGCGCCTTGGCTTCCTTGCGATTGAACGCCAGCGGCAGATCGCGGCCGCGTCGCGCGTATTCGCAGGCCAGCGCGGTCGCCAGCGGAATGCCCTTGTAGGCCGGACCGAACAGCAGATCGAAGCCGAGCCCGGCCGCCGCCACCGCATCGGCGTAGCAACCGGCCAGCTCCGCCAGGGCGGCGCCGGAGTCGAAGCGGCCGGCGTTGAAGAAATACGGGCTCTGCCGACCGGATTTCAGGGTGAACTCGCCGAAACGCAGCGCTTCGGCGCGCAGGGCCAGTTGCAGGAAGCGGGAGCGATGGTCGGTCACGGTCGGTCGCGGCGGGCGGAGAAAGTGGAGGGATGATAAATCCTGCATGGGACCGATGCGGCCCCGCGCCGCCCGGCGGTCGGTTCCGCGGCGAATCCGTTACTCTTGCCCGATTCCGTCGCCGTGCGGCTCCCCCCGGGTTTCCATGCGCATCATCAGCTTCAACGCCAACGGCCTGCGTTCGGCCGCCACCAAGGGCTTCTTCGACTGGTTCCGCACGATCGACGCCGACGTGCTCTGCGTGCAGGAGACCAAGGCGCAGGAACATCAGCTCGGTGCGCCGGAACTGCTGCCCGACGGCTACCGCGCCTATTTCAAGGACGCCATCACCAAGAAGGGCTACAGCGGCGTCGGCATCTACAGCCGGCGTCCGCCCGACGAGGTCCGCACCACGCTGGGCTGGGCGCCGTTCGACGACGAGGGCCGCTACATCGAGGCCCGCTACGGCAACCTCAGCGTGGTTTCGTTCTACATCCCGTCCGGTTCCTCGGGCGAGCTGCGGCAGGGGTTCAAGTTCGAGGTGATGCAGTGGCTGCGTCCCATCCTCGACGAGTGGCTGCGCAGCGGCCGCGACTACGTGCTGTGCGGCGACTGGAACATCGTCCGCGCCCGCAACGACATCAGGAACTGGACCTCGAATC
>JAYRTK010000039.1:0-16445 GCA_041919595.1 Lysobacteraceae bacterium | reverse complement strand
GCTGCTCGCACGCACGCCACTGGCGCGCACCGGCACCGAGGCGGAGATCGCCGAGGCCGTGCGCTGGCTGCTGCAGGACGCGGGCTACACCACCGGGCAGACGCTGCGCGTGGATGGCGGACGGATGCTGGAGGGCTGACCCGCTCCGCGCCCGGAGCGGGTCCATGGCATCGGATGGCACCGGACCGAGGCCCGGCCGAGACCGGGCGGGTCTCGATACCTCGCCTGCAGGCTCAACGCCCGGGTGCGAACGCCGATTCCAGCGCCATGCCGCTGAACGCGGCCGGGGTCTGGTGCGAGACCGCATACCGGTACAGCGCGGCCGAATAGATGCCACTCAACGCCGACTGGGTCACGCCGAGCAGCAGCACACCGATCACGCAGACGACACCGACCGCGATACCGACACCCATCGAAATCTGCCATGCGAGCAGGGTCGCGACCACGCCGACGATCACCGCCAGCGCCGTGAACAACCCGAACGCGGCGCCGATGCCGACGTTGCCGATCGCGTTCTCGCCCCAGGTCTTCCTGAGCAGCGCCACGCTCTCCTTGAGCGCGTCGATCGGGCCGATGTCGCGGTTCACCAGCACCGGCACCACCAGGAAGGTCGCCAGCGTCCAGGCCACGCCCAGACCGCTGCCGATCATGCGCACGAAGACGTTGTTGTCGCGATTCTTCAGCGATTGCAGGATCACGCCGACCGTCGCCGCGATCGCGGCGTAGCCCAGGATCGCCGGCAACCGCGCCTTCGCCGCGCGGATCCCGTCGGAGAAGGTCGGATCGCCGCCTTCCAGCCGGATCGTCGCCGCCGCCACCAGCGCACTGTTGAAGAACACGATGACGCTGTACTGGCAGAAATAGAACAGGAATCCGAGTGCCGCGCCGACGATGTTGAATCCGTCGGCGAACAGCTTGAAAGCGAAGATCGGCAACGCGAACGTGGCCAGCACCAGCAACGTGGCGAACGACGAGAGGATCGGGAACAGCATCAGCTCCTTGTCGGCGCGCAGCACCGACGCGCTCGCCTTCACCAGATGCCAACTGCGCGAGAACTTCTCGAACATCGCCTGCGCCCTCCGGAGGACACGGTGTGTGGAGGCGTCATCGTGGGTTTCGCTCCATCGCGGCACAAGCGCAGGAAGTCACCCCGTACGGAATAACATTGCGGACGGAACGCCCGTCAGCGCGGCGTCGACGGATCGAACGCGACCGCGCACGCCACCTCGCGCTCCGGGGACTCCGCCCACAGCGCCGCGAGCGTGCATCCGCCGCGCGGATCGACGAAATCCGGGGCGATCTCGGCCAGCGGCTTCAACACGAACGCATGCCGCAGTTCGTCGCGCGGCAATTGCAGATGGCCCGGACCTTCCAGCACGAGGTCGTCGTAGAACACGATGTCGATGTCCAGCGGGCGATCGCCGAACCGCGGGCCGCCGCGGTCGCGCCCATGCGCATCCTCCAACGCGTGCAGCCAGTCGTTGAGCGCGAACGGATCGAGATCGCTGTCGATCACCGCCGCCGCGTTGAGGAAATCGGGACCCTCGAAGCCGACCGCCGGAAAGCGGTAGACCGTCGACGCGATCATGTCGCCGAAACGCGTGCGCAGCGCCGCGAACGCGGAACGCAGGTTGCGCTCGGCGTCGATATTGCTGCCGAGACTGAGATAGGCGCGCCCCATGTCAGCCGCGACTTCTTTCGATCAGCACGCCCACCGCGCGCGCGCCGCGCACCGCGCCGGGCTTGCTCAGTTTCAGGCGGACATGCGACACGCCGAACTCGGTCAGGATGATCTCCGCGCAACGCTCGGCGAGCGTCTCCACCAGTCCGAACGAGGACTGCGACACGTACTCGGTCAGCCGCTTGCTCACGGCCTTGTAGTCGAGCGTATCGGCGATGTCGTCGCTGGCCGCGGGCACGCGGTTGTCGAACGCCATCTCGATGTCGAACAGCAGCGACTGGCGGATCCGCCGCTCCCAGTCGTAGATGCCGATCAGGGCCTCGATCTCGAGGGCTTCGATGAAAACTTTATCCATGCACGGCTCCGGGCTCGACCGCCGGCAAGGTTGCCATATCCCAACGCGGCGTCACATGCACCGCGGCGTCGCAGCGCTGACCGGCCTGCAGCCGCAATGCACCGGCGAAGGCGATCATCGCGCCGTTGTCGGTGCACAGTTCGGGGCGCGGGAAACAGACCCGGCCGCCGCGCTTCGTGGCCATCGCGTGCAGTTTCTCGCGCAGGCGCCGGTTCGCGCCGACGCCACCGGCGACCACCAGCACCTTCGCGCCGGCGGCCTCCAGCGCGCGTTCGCACTTGATCGCCAGGGTGTCGACCACCGCATCCTCGAAGCCCCGGGCGATGTCGGCGCGGGTGACCTCGCTCTTGTCGGAATCGCGCCAGGCCAGCAGGACCCGGGTCTTGAGCCCGCTGAAACTGAAATCCAGCCCGGGACGGTCGGTCATCGGCCGGGGAAACCTGAATCGGCCCGGCGTGCCCTGCTGCGCCAGCGCCGCCAGTTGCGGACCGCCGGGATACGGCAGGCCCATCAGCTTGGCCGACTTGTCGAAGGCTTCGCCGGCGGCATCGTCCAGGGTGTCGCCGAGCAGTCGATAGCGGCCGATGGCATCCACCGCGACCAGTTGGCTGTGGCCACCGGAGACCAGCAGCGCCACGAACGGCGGCGCCGGCGGGTCGTCTTCCATCAGGGGCGCCAGCAGATGGCCTTCCATGTGGTGAACGCCCACGGCCGGAAGATCCAGGGCCCAGGCCAGCGACCGGGCCACCCCGGCCCCGACCAGCAACGCCCCGACCAGACCCGGCCCGGCGGTGTAGGCCACCCCGTCGAGGTCGCGGACGGTCATCCCCGCCTCGGCCAGCGTCTGACGGATCAGCGGCACCAGCTTGCGCACGTGATCGCGGCTGGCCAGTTCCGGCACCACCCCGCCGTACTCCGCGTGCAGGGCGATCTGGCTGTAGACCGCATGCGCCCGCAGCCCGGCCGCCCCGGACCGGACCGTGTCGTACACGGCCACGCCGGTCTCGTCGCAACTGGTTTCGATGCCGAGGACCTTCACGGGCGGGCGGGAGGCGATGGAAAAGGACGCATAGCTTACCCTGCCCCGGCCGGCGTCCCGTCCCGAACTTGCGCGGGCGGGGGGCAGGCCGTTATGATGCGCGGCTCGCCCGGCCCTCGGGCCCGGTCCCAATCCATCGAGACTCCTATGCCCAGCGTCAAAGTCCGCGAAAACGAGCCGTTCGAGTTTGCCCTGCGTCGCTTCAAGCGCACCTGCGAAAAAGCCGGCGTGCTCGCCGAAGTCCGCAAGCGCGAGTTCTACGAAAAGCCGACCCAGGAACGCAAGCGCAAGGCGGCGGCGGCGGTGAAGCGCCAGGCGCGCCGCACCTCGCGCGACGCCACCAAGCGTCAGCGTCTGTACTGATCGCCAGTACACCCGATTCCTGACGCGGCCCCACGGTCGCGGCCCACAGCGAATCCCGAAGCCGGCCGCGCCCTGCGCAGCCGGCTTTTTGTGTTTTCCGGCAGGCACCCCCTCACGCACGCCCTTTCCATCCCGGCCCGCCCCTGCGGGCCGCACCGCACGACCACGGAGCGACCCATGAGCCTCAAGCAACGCCTCACCGACGACATGAAGACCGCGATGAAGGCCGGCGAGAAGGAACGCCTGGCCACCATCCGCCTCATCAACGCCGCGATCAAGCAGAAGGAAGTCGACGAGCGCGTCGAGATGGACGATGCCCGCGTCCTGGCGGTGCTCGAGAAGATGGTCAAGCAGCGCAAGGATTCGATCGAACAGTACGACAAGGCCGGCCGCGACGACCTGGCCTCGATCGAGCGCGCCGAGATGGCGATCATCGAGCAGTACCTGCCGGCCAAGCTCGGTGAAGCCGAGATCAAGGCCGCGATCGAAGCCGCGGTGGCCGAAACCGGCGCCGTCGGCCCGGCCGACATGGGCAAGCTCATGGGCGTGCTCAAGCCGCGCCTGGCCGGTCAGGCCGACATGGGCGAGGTCTCGAAGCTGATCAAGCAGCGACTGGCCGGCTGATCTGCCGGAACGGACGCACCGCGATGACCGCCCCCGCTCCCGCCATCGTCATCCGCCCGGCCGTCCGCGAGGACGCCGGGCAGATCCTCGCCTTCATCCGCGAACTGGCCGAGTACGAGCAGCTCGCACACGAAGTCGTCGCCGATGAGGCCGGACTCGCGGCACGCCTGTTCGGCGATCGCCCCTATGCCGAAGCGCTGATCGCGGAAGTCGACGGCGCGCCCGCGGGGTTCGCCCTGTTCTTCCACAACTTCTCGACCTTCCTCGGCAAACCGGGGCTGTACCTCGAAGACCTCTTCGTGCGTCCGCAATACCGCGGCCTCGGGCTCGGCAAACGGCTGATGGTGCGGCTCGCGCGGATCGCGCTGGACCGCGACTGCGGCCGGTTCGAGTGGTGGGTGCTCGACTGGAATACGCCCGCCATCGATTTCTACCGCCGCCTCGGCGCGGTGGGCATGGACGAATGGACCGTGCAGCGCGTGTCGGGGGATGCCCTGCGGGCGCTGGCGGCGCAGGACGACGCCTGATTTCCCGGACCGATCGGGCCGAGAGGTGCACCATGAAACGCCACCGTTCTTTCCACGCCACATGCTTTCGAGCCCACGCACGCATTAGAGATCCCGCAGTCCTTCGAGATCACGCGTAAGCGCCGCAAGGACTAGGACTTCCCCCCGGAAACACGGGGCGAGCGCGGGCGGCGCTTCGTCCACGGCGACAAGGAACGGGTCGAGAACCGGGCCGCAACACCCCTTGTCCGTGCGACTCGGCCCGGAAGTTCAAAACAACGCCGTCTCCGCACGGGCCCTTCATGATGGCGTCGGTCGCCACGACTTTTTGAGGGATTGAACGCAACACCGCGCCCAGGCCCACGTCGGGGCGTTTTCGCTGTGGATCGCGTCGCCGGACGTCTCTCGCCCCCCTGCTACACTGCCCGCAGACACGACACCCCCGCTCATGGCCCGCATCCCCGACGCCTTCATCGACGACCTGCTGGCTCGTACCGATATCGTCGAGCTGATCGGGTCGCGCGTGCCGCTGAAGCGCCAGGGGCGCGAATATTCGGCACGCTGCCCGTTCCACGACGAGCGCTCGCCCTCGTTCACAGTGTCACCGACCAAGCAGTTCTACCACTGCTTCGGCTGCGGCGCGCACGGCACCGCGATCAGCTTCCTGATGAATTACGACCGCCTCGAATTCCTCGACGCGGTGGACGAACTGGCCAAGCGCGTCGGGATGGAGATCCCGCGCGACACCCAGCAGCGCAACGTCAATCCGGACAGCGTCGACCAGTACGCCGCGCTGGAAGCGGCGAACGCGTTCTTCCAGCGCCAGCTCGCGGCGACACCGAAGGCGTTGGCGTATTTCGAGCGCCGCGGCGTGAGCGCGGAGATCCGCGCGCAGTTCGGGCTCGGTTACGCGCCGGACGGATTCTCGGCGCTGCGCGATGCGCTCGGCACCGACGAGCGCCGGATGAAACTGCTGGAACGCGTCGGCCTGTTCTCGAAGAACGACAAGGGCCACGTCTACGACAAGTTCCGCGATCGGGTGATGTTCCCGATCCACGACCGGCGCGGGCGCACGATCGCGTTCGGCGGTCGTGTGCTGCAGAAGGACGACGGCCCGAAATATCTCAACTCGCCCGAGACCGCGCTGTTCCACAAGGGCCGCGAACTCTACGGCCTGTGGCAGGTGCGGCAGGCCAATCCGAAGATCGAACGCCTGATCGTGGTCGAAGGCTACATGGACGTGATCGCGCTGTTCCAGCACGGCATCGCGCAGGCGGTGGCGACGCTGGGCACCGCGACCACGCCCGACCACGCCGAACTGCTGTTCCGCAACGCGCCCGACGTGTATTTCTGCTTCGACGGCGATGCCGCCGGCCGTCGCGCCGCCGGCAAGGCGATGGAGTCGGTGCTGCCGCGGATGAAGGACGGGCGCCAGGCCTTCTTCCTGTTCCTGCCCGAGGGCGAGGATCCCGACACGCTGGTGCGCAGCGAAGGCCGCGAGGGATTCGATGCACGCCTGCGCGACGCCACACCGCTGTCGACGTTCTTCTTCGACGAACTGGCGAAGGACGTGAATCTCGGCACGCTCGACGGCAAGGCGCGGCTGGCCGAGCGCGCGAAGCCGCTGCTGGCACAGATTCCCGACGGCGCGTTCGGCGATCTGATGCGCCAGCGCCTGACCGAACTCACCGGCGTGGGCGCGCGCAGCAACCCGCCACAGCCACCACCGTCGCGCACGCGCCCGCAGCATGCACAGACGCAGAAACGCAGCCTCGTGCGGGGGGCGATCGCGCTGCTGCTGCAGCGGCCGGCGCTGGCGCTGACGCTGGCGCCGCCCGACGGCTTCAGCGCGCTGCGTCAACCCGGCGTTCCGTTGCTGGCCGAACTGGTGTCGCTGGTGCGCAGCCGTCCGGACATCACCACCGGCGGCGTGCTCGAGCACTTCGCGGAACGAGAGGAACTCACCGCGTTGCAGAAACTCGCCTCGCAGGACATGCCCGGCGAGGAGGCCAAATGGCAGGAAGAGTTCCTCGATGCCATGACCCAGCTGGAACGGCAGACCGTGCAGCAGCGGATCGACGAACTACAGGGGAAGCAACGCGAGAGCGGCCTCGACGACGAGGACAAGGCGGAATTGCGGGCGCTGCTGCAGGCGCTCATGCAACCCGCTCGCTGAACCCTGCGCGCACAGACACGCGACGCGGCACGCGGATCGATCACGACCCGCGCGGACGCGGGACCGGCGTGTCGGTGTCGCCGCCGGCGTCGGCGACCTGCAACGCATCGCGCAGGCATCGCGCCGCCAGCCGGAGCTGCGGCACCGAAATCGTCAGCGCCGGCGTCATCACGAAGCTCCCCGGGCGATGCGTGGCCGGCACCAGCAGCACACCGCGATCGCGCAACGCCCACCAGAACAGATTGCGCTGCCACGACGACAGCCCTGCGGGCGCCACCGCGAGCAGCAGGCCACGACCGCAGAGCCGCAAACGCCCCTCGGGATCGTGTCGCGCAAGAAGGTCGCGGAATGCGGCGCCGACCGCGACCGCGCGCGCGCAGGCATCGAGACGTACCGCCTCGTCGAGCGCCGCGCGTGCGCAGGTCATCGCCAGCGGACTGCCCGCGAACGTCGCGCCATGGATCTTGGCGCGGCCGGGCGCGGAGAACATCGCATCGAAGACCGCGTCGGTGCACAGCAGCGCGGATACCGGCACCAGGCCACCGGTCAACGCCTTTGAAAGCACCACCATGTCCGGCCGTGCCAGCGCCGGATGATGCTGGAAGGCGAACCAGCGCCCGCTGCGGCCCAGCCCGCTCATCACTTCGTCCAGGATCAGCAGCGTGCCATTGCGGCGACAGGCGTCGGCGAGCGCCACCAGCGCGGCGTCGTCCTGTTCGCGCATGCCGGCCATGTGCTGGATCGGTTCGAGCACGACCGCGGCGACATCGCCGCGCGCGAGCCGTGCGCGCACGCCTTGCGGATCGAGTGTGGGCAACGTTTCCACCGTGGCGAACGGCATCGCGACGCCTTCGCGCCAGGGACCGCCGCCGGCCAGCGCGGTGGCGACGCCGGTCAGACCGTGGAAACCGCCCGCGACGCTGAGCACGCAGGCCCGCCCGGTCACGACCGTCGCGAACTTCACCGCCGCTTCGATCGCTTCGGCGCCGGTCGAGAAAAACTGCACCTTGCCCAATGCCGCATCGGCGAAGGCCAGCAGGCGTTCGGCCACATCGGCCGCATCCTCCGACCAGCCGAACGCGGCGATCGATCCACCACGCCCCCCCAGGCTGCGGCGCAGCGCGCGGCGCAGCGCCCGCGGGCGATGACCGAACACGGCGGTCCCGAAGCCCGCGGACAGATCGAGATAACGGCGCCCGAGATCGTCGATCAGCCAGCACCCGCGCGCATCGACCCAGGGTCGATCCAGACGCAACGACGACAGCACTTCCCCCCAGTACGGATTGACCGTGCGGCAGTAGCGCTCAAACCCCGGCGGACGCTGCGCCGTGTCCACGCGGCACCTCGACCCGCCGTCCAAGGAATCCATGCAACGCCAGCGTCGGCGTCGCGCCGTAGAACATGCCCAGGTCCTCCCATGTGCGTGCGTTCAGTTCGAGCAACAGCGCCAGATCGCGCAACGCCTCGACCTTGTCTTCGGCGGACAACGCTTCGATCCGTCCGAGGGCATGGCGGGTGATGGTGTCGTGATGCAGACAGTCGTTGAGCTCATTGTGGCGCGTGCAGACCTCGCGCACGCCGGTCAGCCCCTCGGTCAACGCGACGACACGATCACCGAGCGGCGACTGCCGCGCGAACAGACCTTCGGTCACCATCACCGCGCACAGGAACGCGATCGGGCGGCGCTGCGCGACCAGCGTGAACGCATCGACGAAGGTCGCGTGCAGCGGCAGCGGCAGGCTGGCATGCAGGGCGCCGCGCGGAACGCCGTGCGCGATGCAGGTGTCTTCCTCGAAGACTTCGTGCCCCACTTCCTCGGCGTAGTACCGGAACATCAGCGCGCGCAGATCCTGCGGCAGACGCTTGCAGAGCATCGGCGCGATGATCTCGACGAAGCGGCGGGTCACGTGGAATTCCTCGATCGCCAGACCCGCCAGCAGCGGGTCGTGACCGTCGCGCGCCCGCCCCAGGCGATCGAGATAGGCGTTGCGGCCCAGCGCTTCCAGCACCGTATCCGCGAAGCGCTCGACCTCGTGCGCGAACGCGGCACCGCTTCCGGAAGCGAGGCCGAGCGCCGCCGGATCGATCCCGGGCGCGATCGGCGTGCGCGGAGTGCGTACGGCGCGCACGATGAACTCCCGCCATTGGGTCAGTGCGATCTCGAGAGCGATCGGATCGGTTTCCGCATAGCCCGTCGGTGGCCGATCGCCCCCCTCGACCGCGTCTCCGAGCCGGCGCAGTGCGATCACGGTCGCGGCACGCAAGGCGTCGACGATGACGGGAGCATTCATCGCGTAGTAGCCGAGGCTCAGGCGCAGCGCGGACATCTCGTGGATCGATTCGGCGCGGGCGGTCGCGAGCGGGTCGTCGCGACCCGCGCTCCAGATCGCGACCCGCCGCAGCAGCGCGATCAGCGTCGGACCGGCTTCCGCGGACACGTCATCCAGCAGCGCATCGACCGCCGTTTCGATCCGTGCGCGGATCGTCGTCGCCTGCGCCGCCAGCCGCCGCCGGCCTTCCTCCGCATCCTCGATCACCAGCCAGGCATTGGCGTCGAGCCAGCGCAGCAGATCGGGTTCGAGCCCCGACGTGTCCCAGGCCGGATCGTCGAGCGCCGCACGGTCGCCACGCGGCGTGCACAGCCACTGCAGGAATGCGGCGATCCGCGCGGCGATCTCGCGATCGTCGCAGGCGATGCGCTGCTGCCGCCGCGGACCGGCCAGCACGATCGACGTCGCGCGGCCATCTTCTTCGCACGCCAGCGACACGGCATCGAGCCGCACCCGGTCGCGATCCGGAATCCGCCAGGCATCCATGGATCACCTCCCTTGCGCGCGTTGAGCGACCGCGTCGTCGTCGGCATAGACGCGGATCAGATCGTCTTCCTGCATCAGCATCGTCTCGACCAGCACGCCGACATGACGCCGGACCAGTCGTTGTTCTTCCTCGCCGATCGCGCCGACGGTCGCGAGCAGCGCCATCCCGATATCGTCGTGACCTTCGTTCTCGTTGAGTTCGGCGTGGGCGCGCAGCGGGCGATGGAACGCATCCGGCAAGCCCAGGCGCGCGCAATTGGCCTCGAACAGCGCCATGAACGCCGGTTGCGGCGTTTCGAACAGCGACAGCGCAGCGTAGAAACTCAACGGATGCTGTTTGGCGTAGACCGACAGGCTCGCGGCGAGCATGCAGGTCGATGGCAGCGGCCGGCTGTTCCAGGGATCGGACATCGCGATCCCTGCCGCGGCCAGCGCCTTGCGGACGAACGCATCGTGACCGCGCTCGCCGATCATGAACGCTTCGATCATCGCCCGTCGCCGCGGCAGCACGGCGGTCGCCAGCGCCGGCGCGATCAGCGAGGTCGCCTGGGCGACGAACCAACCATATTCCAGCGCATACCCGAGCATCTGCGACCGGGTGACCGCGCCATCGGCGAGCGCGCGCACGAAGGCACCGGGCCCCTGTCGCGCGAGCATCCGACGCACCATGCGCTGGATGTCGTGCGCGAGCTGGATGCCGCTGCAGTACTCCTCGATGGACTGCGACCGGCTCTCGACCAGCAACCGCAGCTCGTCGAATTCACGCAGCAGCTCATCCATCTGGCCGGCGATCCCCGGGCAGGCCTCGGCGAGCGCGGCCGCATCGCGCCCTCCTTCGGCGAGCCTCGACAGCAGTCGTCGTACTTCTTCGCGCGCTTCGGGCGGAAACCCGATCCGCGCGCTGCGCACGGGACCGGCGATCGTCGCCTGGCCTTCGCCGATCTCGATCGAGACGTCGCCGCGGAACGCGGGCATGACGATCTCGTTCACCGTGGTCCCGGACGACTTCACCATGACGACACCCTCCGCAGCGGCTGCTCGGCCGCGCCGTAGTACGCGAATACATCGCGATAGAACGCATCGTAGATCTCGACGAACGTCGGCAGCATCGCGCGCAGGCGTCGAACCTCGGACGCGGCGATCACCGGCATGCGCGCGAACAGCTGGCGCGTGAGATTGCCGTGCTCGCCTTTGATGTTGAGCTGCGAATGCGCGCGCAGCGGCGAGACGAACGCCGCCGGCCAGCGCATCCGTTCGCAGGCGTCGAGGAAGGAATCGCTGCGCAGCCCCTGGCCTTCGAGCACGCCCATCGTCAGGAAGAAGAACATCGGATCGAAATGGGACCAGTGCGCCAGTGCGTTGCACAATCCCAGGGTCGCGGGCAACGGCGCGGCGTCGTGCATGTCCTCGCGCGAGATGCCCACCGCGTTCAACGCGCGCAGGAGGATCTCGTCGTGACCGTATTCCTCGGCGAAGAATGCGTTCATCTGCAGTCGCACGTCGAGATTCGGCACATACCCCAGCACCGGCGAATCGAAATAGGCTTCTCGATGCAGGAAATGCCAATTTTCGATGACCATGCCGATGACCACGTTGTCGGGCAGATCGCCGCGTTCGCGCGCGGCCAGGCAGGCGCGCCAGAACGGATTGCGTTCGAGCGTGGCCGCGCACAGCCGGTCCACTTCCGCCTCGATCGACAGCACCGCATCGAGGCCGGACATCGGCACCTCGGGATCGGCCTCGACCAGCGCGCCACTGTCGCGCAGCTCGGCGCAGAGCCGCAGCACGTCGTCGCGCCGCGGAGACGCGGCCGCAGCGATCGTCGCGATGTCGGCACCGACCTCGGCGTCGCGCAGCGCGCCTGCCATCCAGACACGATCGTCGTCCGCGGCCTCGATGACCACCTCGCGATCGCCCAGGGCGATCATGAATCCCGAAGGCCACTCGTGCAGGCGACCGGCCAGTCTGACGTGTTGCGACGTATTCCCTTCCATGCGGCGTCTCCCGGTACGGACGACGGATCGGATTTCTCGGCGCATCGGATGCGCATTCCTGCGGCACGAAGACTGTCTGCGGGCGTGCGCCGGGCCAACGATCTTTCCGGAGCGCACAACGCGCCCCCCCGAAGGCCACGACACGCGCTGGGGCCCGGCCGAACAGGTCGGCCGAGCCGGTTTTTACAGATGCAGCGCCACCAGGGTCGGACGCTCGTTGTCGCGGTTGATGGTGATCAGGAACGTCCTGCCGCCGGTCTTGCCGGTCTCGACATAGAGGTCGGCCTTGGTTTCCTCGAGCAGCGGTTTGATGGTCTTGACCTCACGGATCGTGGCGGAGCCTTCTGCCTCTTTCATGCTGATCTCTCCTTTGGATGCAACGGATCGCGTTACGGATCGTGAACGGGAGTCCGTGCAGGCGCCGTCGTCTGCGATACCTCCGACACCGGCACGTCTCCCGCGATCTAGATGCCACAGCGCGCGCGACAGCGGCAAGTGCGACGACGGCGTCCGCGATGGAGCCGCGCTCGCATCGTGCCGCCGCTCGCCGGCGGTGCTTGGCCGATCCTGTCAGATGTGAGCGTTACTGTATGAAACGATGCGAGTTATGCTGTGCGCACAGCAGGACTGGACCCGCCCCATCAAACAGGGAGGCCTGGCATGTACACGATGCACACGAGGATTCTGCGCGCGAGGCGGCAGGCCCGTCTGACCCAGATCCAGCTGGCCGGGAAGATCGGCGTGCACCGCAGCGCCGTGGCGCAATGGGAACGGGTCGATGGCACGTCGCCGAGCGTCCGTCATCTCGAACAGATCGCGATCATCACCGGCGTCCATTTCGAATGGCTGGCTACCGGACGCGGACCGACCCGGCCGGCCGAGGGCGCACTCGATCCGGCCCTCGACATGCACGACTTCGCCCAGAGCGAGAACGAAAGCCGTCTGCTGGAATGCGCCCGCCGGTTGTCGCCGCGGCAGCAACGCATCGCCTGCGGCATTCTGGAACTGCTCGCGCACCAACGCGTTTAGCCCCATACCTCCCGCATCACCCGCGCGAAATTGCCGCCGAGGATCTTGTCGATGCGCGCATCGGAATGCCCGCGCTGCGACAGCAGGAAGGCGAGCCGATCGAAGCGGTCGGCGCGATTGAGATCGGGAATGAAGGTGTAGAGATCCGGCGGGCGACCGCGTTCGAAGATGCCGTCCTCGACCGCCGCCGCGACCCATTCGCGGTTGTCGTTCTCGTATTCGGGCGTACGCGCGATCGGCGCCACGCCCGTATCGGTGCCGATGCCGACGTGGTCCTCGCCGGCGATCCTGATCGCATGTTCGATGTGGCGGATCACGTCGTCGGCCATCGGCTGGGTATCGGTACGCAGATACGGCCAGAAAATGATGCCGGCGACACCGCCCTTGTCGGCCAGCGCGCGCAGCGTGGCGTCATCGGTATTGCGCGGCAGATCGGCGAGCGCGCGGCAACCGGTGTGACTGATCAGCATCGGCGCGCGCGAGGCGGCGATGCCTTCGGCCATGGTGCGCGCGGCGCCGTGGGCGACATCGACCACGATCTTCTCCGCGTTGAGGCGCTCGACGACCTGACGACCGAAATTGCTGAGCCCGGCGTTGCCCGGCTCCATGCAACCATCGCCGACCAGATTGCGACGGTTGTGGGTGAGCTGCAGCACGCGCAGGCCACGCTGGCGGAAGATCGGAATGCGATCGTGATCCTCACCCAGCGGTTCCGCGCCCTGGACGGTGTACACCAGCCCCAACCGGCGCGTGTCGCGGGCATGCGCGAGATCCGCGGCATCGCGGACGACGAGCAGATGCTCCGGATGGCGCGCGACGATCGCGTCCCATCGCGCCATGGTGGTCTTCGCTTTTTCGATCGCCGCGTCGTCCATCCAGAAGCGGCCCGACGGCGCGATCGTCAGCACCGCGGCCGACAACCCGGAGGCACGAATGGCCTCGAGTTCGAGCCGGGTCGCCGCAACATCGTCCTCGAACCACAGGAGCCCGTTGCCGCCGGCACCGTCGATGGCGATGCGGGGCCGACGCCCGGCACCGCCGGCCTCGACGCGGGCGACCATTGCACCGAGCGTCAGCCCGCCCAGTGCCGCGAGTACGGTACGTCGCGTGATCATCGGCTGCGTCCTTCCTGCATTCGGGTCGGTCGAGTCTAGCAGCGCCTGCGGAGAGCATGCCGGTTGCGCGGCGCGAGCGGGATCGGTGCATACCGGATGGGCGCTTGCAGGGTCCGCGCTTGGAGGGTCCGCGCTTGGAGGATCGGCGCGCAGGGATCAGAACGCCGCCACGGTTCCGTGCCGCACCGGCTGCTAGATTCGGCGCGGGCCTGAAGCGGCCCGACTGGAATTCCCATCGACCAAGGGCTCGACATGATGAACCGATCGCTTCCCTGCAGCCTTCTCCTCGCCTTCCTGCTCGCCGTCGCCGGCCTCTTCGCGCCAGGCGCCGCACGGGCGCAATCCGGCGCCGACGGCCCCTTCGCGAGCAGCGCCGATCTCCACGACTACTGGGACGCCCAGTTCGGTGATCACGGCATGCATATCGAACTCGAAGGCCAGACCGTCTACAGCCGCTACGGCTTCGGCCCGTATTTCTTCGCCTCGTATTTCCAGTGCTCCGATGGCCTGATCCGCCGCGACTGCCCGCCCTTCGGACCGTTCCGCAACACCGATGCCGTGATCGGGTTCTGGTCGCAGTTCGCGCCCACGCAGGCGGCTGCGGTCTACGTCGAGGGACAACTGGTCTACAGCCGCTACGGCTTCGGCCCCGCGGTCGGCGCCGCCTATGTGTACTGCCCGGGACGCGGTGCGCTGATGAGTCAGTGCAGCCCCTGATCCGATGCGACGCGCCACGGCGGCGGAGCGCGTCCCGCTCCGCCGTTCTCGACGCGCGGACCGTCGCCTCCGGTGACAGCGCGCATCGATACGGACAGCGCGCTCAGGTGCGGAACACCGGCGCGAAGCCGCCGCCCGGCGTACGGAAATTGGTGGTCTGGCCGCGATAGAGCCGGGCCGCGACCAGCAGCGGCTCGCCGGCATACGCATACAGGCGCAGATCCGTCTTCAGCGGCACGCGCTCACCGTCGACCTTGACGCATCGCTCGCCCGGGGTCGCGATCGTCTGCGCCACGTAGTCGCCTTCCAGGATCGTGGACCACACGCCGCGGGTGAGTTTGTCGCCACGATAAGTCGCCTTGCTGCCATAACCGCATGCAGGCTTGAAGAACAGCGATCGGCGTTCCGCCCACAGGCGCTCCGCTGCGCCCGCGGTCACCGCGACCGTCCGCGGAATGCCGCGCTGCAACCGCGCGACGACAGCCTCGTCCGCACCCAGGGCGCGCAGGCGCACCGGATCGGACAGCAGCGTCAGATTGCGCTTGTCGGCCAACAACGCATGCGCATGCGGATGCGGCGTCACCACCACGGCGCCGTCGAGGTAAGCCGCGCGCAGCGCGGCATGCGCCGGCTGATCGAGCATGAAGTCGACCAGCCGGTTGTAGACCAGATCGATCGGTGCGTCGCCGGCGCGGAGCCGTCCGTGCGTGTAGCGGAGCGCCGGCGCATCCACGATCACCGCCTCGATGCCATGACGATGGAGCATGGATGCCGCCAGACGCATGTCGGAATGGAGGTACTGGCCGGGCGGATCATCGTCGACGATCGCGACCCGCGACAACGGGGCCGCGCCGCGTTGCAGTGCCCATTCGCGGCGGAACATGTCGACCAGCGCGGACTCGGGATCGTTGGCGACCGCCGGCGTCATCGCGGGCTCGAACATCGCACAACAGGCACGCTGCGCGGCGAGCAGACGGGCGTTGAGAAAAGCGCCGCCGGCGTTGGTGTTCACCTCGATCAAGCGCGGGCCGTCGGGCCCGAGATGGAAGTCGTAGCCCATCAGCGCGCCGAGCGGACCGGGCGCGGCACGGGCGATCTCGGGCGCATCCGCGAGCACCGCCTCCCGATAGGCGGGCAGCGCGGCGACGGCTTCGATGGCCCGCATGATCCCGACCATCGCCGACAACTCGGCTTCGGGCACGAACAGGGCGACATCCGAGAACAGCCCCCCCGGCCCGGGGCCCGGCGCGACGAGCGATTCCGCATCCTGGAGGTCGTCGGCGAGCGCGCGACGCAGTGCATCGCGATCGAGCCGGATGCACTCGCAGCCGCCATTGAGCGTCGCGGCCACCGCAGCCGGGTCGCGTGCCGCCACCGGCTGCGTTTCGACGATCACCATGCCATTCCCCCGAGTCGCTGTACCGAACCTGCGATCTGCGGCCATCCGGGCCGCTTTCAAGCATTGCGCCGACCGCGCCCGTCGGTCCTGCCGGTGCCGTCGGGCCCGCCTGACCCGTGACTTTCGGCCAAGCCGGCCCGTGGCCGCAGCGGCTATGCTCGCGGAGCGCTCCACACCGAGGCCCGACCATGTCGCAACGCACCATCCTCGCCGCCGCGCTGTTCGGCGTCGCCTGCACACTGCCCGCCTTCGCCCAGACGACATCGCCGCCGGCGGTGGTGCGCGAGGAGGTCGGCAACCGCATCAGCGAAAACATTCCCGCGATTCCGCCCGAATTGATCGAACAGCTGAACCGCTACCAGAACACCCGCGGCGCCAGCGTGGCCGGCTGGACGAAGAACGGCTGCCTGCTGATCGGCACGCGTTTCGCCGAAACCAACCAGGTCCATCGCGTCTGCCAGCCGATGGGCGCGCGCGAACAGCTCACGTTCTATTCCGAACCGGTGGGCGGCGTGTCGCCCGCGCCGCTGGCCGCGTCCCTCGACGGGTTCGTGTTCTCGAAGGACAAGGGCGGCGACGAATTCTCCCAGCTGTACTGGTTCGACCACGCCACCCGCAACGTGCAGTTGCT
>JAYRTK010000038.1:0-16494 GCA_041919595.1 Lysobacteraceae bacterium | reverse complement strand
GTCTTCTTCATCCGCACGACGGGACACGGCGACTACTGGCTCGTGCATCTGTCGCAGCATCACCGCGCCCGCGACGTGATGACCACGGTCCACTGGAACAACAACAATCATTTCATCCACTATGGTGACGGAGGACTGGATATGTTCCGGACCTTGGGATACGCCACGCGACAGGACAGTGGATTCACCGGCCAAGGCGAGCTTGGATTCTGCTTCGATGATAGGGCCAGCGAGGCAAGCGTGGAGTCTCTGGCATTGCAGATCGCCCCGCTGGTTTATAAATGCCAGGAAGGCATTCGTTTCGGAGATCTCTATGCAACTCACTGCAACAGTTCGCCGGCTGACAGCGCCCGCTATCGCATTGCGATCGAAAAGCTCATTGGGCACAAGGAACTAATCGTCGAAGGACCGAACGGTGAGCGGCGAAGGAAGGCATCGACGATCGACGATAAAGATCTGCTCCGGGTGTCAAGCCAAACCATCTTATGGCCGCTCATTCGACAGTAAGCAGGCTGTTAACGGCCGCCTGATTCAGTGGGCAGGAAAGGTCTTAGCGGACGTCCGAGCCTGGAGAATCAACTGTTTGGCTAAGGGTTCTCGCCTAGGGCTGTGTCATCTGGGGTATGCTGTAGGCGGGCGGCCCCATGCCGTCTGGAGCTTAAGAACTCCACACAGGCGGCTTGTGCGGCCGCATCCGCACTCCTCGACCGACGGTCGGGGAGGCGCTGGCGTATGTTCAGGGCGAAAGCCTAAAGGCCACTGCGGCTCTCCCTGTGTGAGCTTCTTAACTCCCCGACCACCATTGAGGGAGGAGTTTCAGCGTGCTTAGGGATTTCTTGTTTGTCGGGTGCCTTGCTCTCGCGGCTTGCAGCAATACGGAGCCAACGCGGACAGTCGAGTGGTACAAAGAGCACGCGCCGGAACGCGCAGAGATGCTCTCCAACTGTCGCAACAATGTGGGTGAGCGGAGTCTCACCCCGAACTGCCTGAATGCTCAGAAAGCCCAGAATGAGCTTGACAACGCCCGGCGCGGCCTCGCCCCCCTGCGCCCCCTGTAGGCGTAGTTGCCTCCCAAGCCCTATGTTGCTGCGCAAGCATGAGGGCATTGAGATAGTGCATGCTCGCGTTACCCGTCTGCTACATCCTTCGAGCTGCCAAGCGCCGCCTGCGCCTGAGCTTGCTCGCCCGTCTCAGCGGGTATTCGGGTGTGGTGGAGGCAATGGCTAGGCTTCCACTAATGTAAAACGGCCCCAAGAGGGGCCGTTCCGATGCTTTGGGGCAACAGCGCCATCATGGCGTTGTGCGACGCCCTGATGGCGCCGTTGTCCAAAAGTATCGAAACGGCCCCAACTGGGGCCGTTTTCGTATGGCAGAGTCATGATGGCGTATATGCCCCACAGAAACCGGCCCCTTTAAGGAGGCCGGTTCGTAGTCATGTGAGATTTACTGGAGATCTCAGCCGTAGCAGCCACACCGGCGTCTCAGGCAATCCTTTTTGCCTGAGAATGGAATCAGTCATCCGCAGAGCGTATTGCTTCACTAGCTCGGCTTGTGAAAGCTGGCGCAACGATTCAATGTCAACCTGTTTTGCCATAAATTCCAAGAGTTTTTCTTTTGTCGACTGTGCATATCCTTGCAACATGAATTCGTAGAGATCCATCGGCCCTTGAACAGGAGGATGGTAAGGGTGAAATTCACCAAAAAAAGTCTCGGGATGGCGCTTCCAAGCTGCCAGCTCAGCACTGGTCAGATCGAAGTAGACGATGCTTCGCACGCCACTTGTCATGCGAAGAACCCCGGCCGCCTTATTCTCAGGCTCTATAACTGTTGCCGATTCCAATACGCCAACCTCGCCATCAGGAAGCTCGTATGCCCGACCAATCAATAAGCGTTGGGATTCGTCAACCATAGGAAGTGATCCATCAAAAGTGGTCGGCACTTCGTCATGCTCTTGCAAGGATCGCCAAAGGCTCTCGATCTCAGGGTTCTTTTCACGCTCTTCGATCGCATCCTGCAGCAGAACTTTGACCCCATGCCGGTAGTGCTTGGTTTTGAAGCCTTCTAAAATTGCCCCTAAGCCTTGAGGCATTATTTCAAGTTGCTTTTGTTCCGAAAAATTGGATGCAATTATGAGCGCAGGAGGCAGATTTATGGAGCTCGATTGCCCCTCCAAAAGACGTATCTGATCGATTACATATGCAGGCCAACCGTCGTTGATCGGATCAATGCTGCTATCGGGCAGATTCAGTTCAACGAACACCATCCGCTCAAGTTGACTTTGTTTTCGTAACGCAGCGCTGACCAGATGAATGAACTTCGGCGCCCCATTATCATTCTGAGCTTGGCGCATTTTACATTCGACCCAGAATGCGCGTCCGGTCTGCGGAAATTTCGCCACGAATTCCGGATGGCCGCCGGCTTGCCCTTGCTGTTCGTCTTCCCATAAGATGTCGAAACCAGCTCGCAATAGTATTCCGGCAACTCTTGCTTCGTGCCTTGCTCCAAGGAACTGAGCGGATTGCCTCAGCCGTTCCATCAAACGCTCAAATGCCCGCCGATCTTCTGCCGTCTGGATGTGGTGTTCGATCACGTAGAGATCGTAAGCGAGCCTATTTATGGCTCGAATAGCGCCGAACCCCGGGGTCAATTTGATTCCCGCTTCTTCGGTGGCGTGCTCGTCTATGATTTTGTTTGCCAAAGATAACCAACGGATGAGCGGATGCTGGGCTTCCGGTGGCTTAGCTAATTGAGCGTTTCCCCATTCGATCCCGAATTGTTGTTTCAAATGGAAAAGCAGGAAGTCCGGGAAAGTATTCCAGGGGCCATAAGCGACACGACTACCTATAGCAACAAAGCGTGTCCCATCCGATTCAGTCGATATGATCGGCTTGCCTCGCCCTTGTTGACGCTCCCTCTGAAGCTCTAGCAATTCATGCTTCTTTAGGATTGAGGTCATCTCAACTTCGTTGAAATCAGGCTTGACCAGAGCTATCGGAGCCTGCGCGATATCGCCGTGGCATCGCTTAAATTTCTTGCCGCTCCCACACGGGCAAGGTTGATTGCGACTAATCATTGCCACTTTAAAGTCTCCCCGACGTGAAATCTCGAGTGAGCTACAGATAGCAAGGATAACCGTAGGCCGCGGCGGAGTATCAAGAGGCGGCCGTTCCACCACCCGCCACTGGGACGGCGCGTTCAAGGTCACCCAGAACGGCGTGCTGCAGCCGATCGTGCGCAATTACGTGAAGTGCAACGAATCGCCGGGTTCGACCAACCCCAACATCCCGGTGGCGCGGGTTCCGGTGAGCACCATCGCGTCGAAAGTGATGATTCCCGGCGAAACCGTGACCTGGCTGGTGCAGGGGTTCGTGCCCGGCCTGATCTCGGCCCCCGGTGCCTTCCTGGTGAATTCCACGCCCGCGACCTGCCCCTGACGGCAGCCCGCGTCGCCAGGACCGGCCTGGCCGGTGCGGGAGGCTGTTCAGCCTCCTTTCGCGGCCTCCCGCGGCCTCCGACGGCCCCGCGAGCGATCGTGGGGCCGTCGTGTCTCCGATCGCGGCGGGCGCGGGGCCGACCTCTGGCACATGCCGGCACACCGGATTCGGGCATCCTCCGGCGAGGTCCGTGCGCCGACGTCGCACGGAGGCCGCATTTCCTTCAGGAGATTCCCATGATCCGTGGCATCACCACCGCGCTGGTCGCGGCGCTGTGCGCGGGGGCGTTCGCGCCCGCGCAGGCACAGGCGAAGAAAGAACCGCTCACCGTCGAGCGCAGCTGGCAGATCCAGCGCATCGGCGCGCCCACGCTGTCGCGCGATGGCCGGATCGCGATCGCGCCGGTCACGCGTTTCGCGATGGACGAGGACAAGGGCTACACCGATCTGTGGCTCTGGAACACCGACGGCAGCGGGCAGCGGCGTTTCACCACAGATGCCGCGAACGACGGCGCCCCGGCGATCAGCCCCGATGGCAGATACGTGGCCTTCATTTCCCAGCGCGGCGACGACAAGGCGCCGCAGCTGTACGTGATGCCGATCGGTGGCGGCGAAGCGCGGCGACTCACGAAACTCGCGACCGGCGTGCAGAGCCCGAAATGGTTCGGCGACGGCAAGCGGCTGGCGTTCGTGTCGCGGGTGTTCGCGGATCTGGCGCTGGACCAGCAGGGCAAGCGCCTGGACGAACGCAAGGACCGCAAGATGACCGCGATGGTCTGGGATGCCGGCCCGGTGTCCGCCTGGGACCAGTATCTCGACGAACGTCAGTTCCACGTGTTCTCGGTCGCGTTCGACGCCGGTGCGGACGGCGCCGACCTGCCGCCGGTGCGGGCGCTGACCCAGCCCGGCGGTCTGCAGTTGCCGCGCAGCGCGGTGCAGGGCACCGACGGTCACTACGCGATCTCACCGGACGGTCGCGAGCTGGCCTTCGTCGCCGATTCCGATCCGGCCGCGAATCTCACCAACAACGATGTGTTCGTGGTCGCCATCGGTGCCGACGGCAGCGGCGGCAAGGATCCGCGCAATCTCACGGCAGGCAATATCGCAGGCGATGGTTCGCCGCTCTACAGTCCGGATGGCCGTCATCTGAGCTTCGTGCAGCAGCGCATCCGCGGCTTCTATTCCGACAAGGGGCGGTTGATGCTGCGCGATCGCGCCAGCGGCACGACGCGCGAACTGTTCGCCGACTGGGATCGCAGCGCGGGCGGCCTGGTGTGGGCACGCGACAGCCGCCGGCTGTACGGCGCGATCGACGATGCCGGCACCGTGCGCGTGTACGAACTGCCGCTGGACGGTGCGCCGCGCAAGGTCACCGGTGCGATGTCGTTCGGTGGTCTGGCCGTGGCGGACAACGGCACGCTGGTCGCGCTGCGCGAAAGTTTCGTCGACCCGCCGACGCTGGTGCGCCTGGATGCGAAGAGCGGCGCCGCGACGAAGCTGTCGACGATCAACGACGCACTGCTGGCCGCGACCGATTTCGGGACCTACGAATCGGTGACCTACACGGGCGCGAACGGCAGGGACATCCAGATGTGGGTGAACTACCCGCCGGGCTTCGACAAATCGAAGCAATATCCCTTCTTCATGCTGATCCATGGCGGTCCGCACAACGCGATCACCGACGGCATGGCGTTCCGCTGGAACGCGCAGGTCTTCGGCAGTTGGGGTTACGTCACCGCCTGGCCGAACTTCCACGGCAGTTCCGGCTTCGGCCAGGCGTTCGCCGATTCGATCAATCCGGAGTGGGCGGAGCAGCCCTATCAGGATGTGATCAAGGCCGCGGACTGGTTCGCGGCACAGCCGTGGATCGATCGCGAGCGCATGGTGGCGGGTGGCGGCAGCTACGGCGGTTACCTCACCACGGTGATCCTGGGTCGGAAACATCCGTTCAAGGCGCTGGTCGCGCATGCGGCGGTGTACAACCTCTACAGCCAGTACGCCGCGGATTTCTCGGCGGAATCGCCGCGGTTCGGTGGGTTCTGGGAGAAGGACAACCGCAGCGTGCTCGAGCGCAATTCGCCGCATCTGGGCGCGGCCGCGTTCAACACCCCGACCCTGGTCGTGCATGGGCAGGCCGATCTGCGCGTCCCCGTGAATCACGGTCTGGAGCTCTATCACACGCTGTTGAGCAAGGGCGTGCCCAGCCGCTACGTCTATTACCCGAACGAAAATCACTGGGTGCTGAAACCGCAGAATTCGGTGTTCTGGTATCAACAGGTGAAGGCGTGGTTCGACACCCACAATCCGCCTCGGCGCGCGGGCGCGGAATCGCCTGCGTCCGGTGCCGCCGGGAGCGCCGCCGCCGAGTGATCGTCGGCGCCGTCGTCAGAAAGCAGAGGGCCCGCTTCGCAGCGGGCCCTCTGTCGTATCGGCGTTGGCTTGCGGCGAGGCGACGGGCTCGTCGCCGTGCGGCTGCCGCCTGCTCAATGGCAGGTGGTGTAGCAGGAAATCGCGCCGAACGCGTAGTCGTCCGCGGCTTCCGTCCATTCGTCGCCGCAGGCGCCGAGCTGGGAATCGTGGTCGCGATTGCAGATGTCGTGATCGAGACAGTCCTGATACCAGGCGCCGAGACCATCGCCCACACCGCAGCCCGCACCGCAGCGACCGGGGCACGAACTGGCGCCACAGCCGTAGGCCACGCTCTTGCTGCTGTAGCCGTGCGTCGGACAGTAATCGTGGGACGAGGATCGATAGAACACGCGATCGTCGTCGCACACATCGACGATGGCGTGCAGATTGGTGAAGCTGCCGCCGCTCTGCTCGTTGCAGGCGGCCGCGGCCATGATCGGTTGCCGGTTCAGGATCGGCGCGCCGGGCAGCAGCACGCCGGTTTCGCGATCGAAACCGCCCGCCTGCGGTGCGAGCGGCATCGCGTTGCTGCGCTTCACCACCCATTCCGGAGCGAAGGTCCTGCCCAGCGGCACTTCCGAATACATTTCCGCCAGCCGCCACAGGACATCGTGGGACTTCGGCACGCGCTGGCCGTTGGCCAGCGTGGGCAGGGTGCGGCCCAGCTCGATCTGGAAGCTCCTGAGCACGGCGCGGTCCTGTTCGTCGATGGTCACGCGCTCCGCGGTGCGCACCGTCATGGTGCCGGCGACGTAGTCGAGGTCGTGATCGATCACGGCGCCGTTGACTTCGAGGCGGACGGTCACGCGATCCGGGGAGACGCCCTGCGCGGCGGCCTTGCCGGCGGCGAGGCTGGCGGTGCGGAACGACAGTGCGCCGGACGCTGTCGCCAGCGTGCCGGCGACATCGTCGCCGGTGACGGGGAGGACTTTCATCTGTCCGGGTTGCGCCGGTGCTTCTGCCGCGGTGGCGTCGGGCGAGGCGGCAGCCACCGATGGCGCGGACCAGGCGCCGAGCGCCAGCAGCACGCTGCAGGCGCCTGCGGACAGGCATGTCTTGAGAATCGGGTTCATGCGGAAACGCTCCTTGTCGATGCGATGGGCGGGGATGGAAGACGATCTGCCTCAGCTGCTGCGCCCGCGCCCTGTCGGGCCATCTGCGGCCGGTGTCGTGATATCGCGAAGGCATCCGGGGCCCCTCCCCGGAGAACCGCATTATGCGCGAAAGCGCGAGGACAGGCGCGCGGCAGCGCATTGCGGCGCGATTAAATGTACCCGTCGGTTCTTTTTTGCACTGCAGCGTGCTTTGCCCTAACGCTTCCTTCACGATGCCCGCGCATCCCGACGTGGGGGAGGGAGCAAGCCCGCTACCGGTTCGACCGGGGCGGGCTTTTTTATTGCCCTGCCTGCTTTTTTATTGCCCGGTCCGCGGCGGTGCATCCGCCCGGACCAACGACGGGCGATGCGACAATCCGCCGATGGACGCCATCGACCCCGCCCGTACCGCCGTTGCCGCCCTTGCCGGGCGTGCGCGCGCCCGGCTGCGCGCGGCCCTGCCCGATCTGCCTGCCGGTGATGCGGTGGACGCGCGCCTCCGCGCGCTCGCGGTCGTCAGCGATTTCGCGATCGAGGTCTGCCTGCGGCAGCCGGCGCTGCTGCCGGCCCTGCTCGCCGACGACGGCGCCGCGCCCGTTCCCGCGCCCGCGCTGACGACCGAGCAGCGCGGCGACTGGCCGACCCTCCTGCGCCGCTGGCGTCAGGCCGAGTCGGTGCGGTTGATCTGGCGCGACCTGCATGGCCTCGACACGCTGGACGAGACCCTGGCCGCCACCACCCGATTGGCGGAGGCCTGCCTGCAGTGCGCGCTGGATGCGCTGGAGCGGGAGTTCGCCGGGCGGTTCGGCACCGTGCGCAGCGACGACGACGCACCGGTCCGGCTGGTGGTGTTCGCGCTGGGCAAGCTCGGCGGTGGCGAACTGAATTTCAGCTCCGATATCGACCTGGTCTACGCCTTCGAGCAGGCGGGCGAGAGCGACGGCGCGCGTCCGCTCGCCGCCGAGGATTATTTCGCGCGACTCGGCCAGCAATTGGCGAAGCTGCTCGACGAGGTCACCGCGGAGGGCTTCTGTCATCGCGTCGATCTGCGCCTGCGGCCGTTCGGCAGCGCCGGGCGGGTCGCGCTGTCGTTCGCGGCGATGGAGCAGTACTTCCAGCGCGAGGGCCGCGACTGGGAACGCTACGCCTGGCAGAAGGCGCGGCCGGTCGCGGGCGATCTCGACGCCGGCGCGCGTTTTCTCGACGGGCTGCGGCCGTTCGTCTACCGGCGGTATCTCGATTACGGCGCGCTCGATGGCCTGCGCGAGATGAAGGCCAGCATCGCCGCGGAGGTCGCGCGCCGGGATCTGGCCGACGATATCAAGCGCGGACCCGGCGGGATCCGCGAGGTGGAGTTCCTGGCCCAGGCCCTGCAGTTGATCCGCGGCGGCCGCGAGCCGGCGTTGCGCGAGCGGCGGCTGCAGCCCGCGCTGCGCGCGCTGTGCGAGGCCCGTCATCTCGATCCCGGCGCCCGCGATGCGTTGATCGCGGCGTATCGTTTCCTGCGCATCCTGGAAAACCGGCTGCAGATGCTGCGCGATGCGCAGACCCAGCGCCTGCCCGAGGATCCGCTGGAGCGCGCCCGCCTCGCCGAGGGGCTGGGCGAGGCGGCGTGGTCGACGTTGTACGCACGGCTGCAGGTGCATCGCGAACGGGTGAGCCGTGAGTTCGACGCGCTGCTCGCCCCGCGCGGACGCAGGGCGCAGCCCGACGCGCTGGTCGCGTACTGGCGCGCGCTGCGCGAAGGCGAGGGCGGCGACGACGCTGAACCGCTGCGCGCCGCCGGTTTCGCGCAGGCGGACGAGGCCGATCGCGCGCTGCGCGATTTCGCCCGGGCGCCCGGCGTGCGCGACCTGTCGGACGCCGCGCGCGCGCGGCTGGACCGGTTGATGCCGGCGATGCTGGCGGGCGTGGCCGCGTCGGCCGACCCGGCGCCGGCATTGCGCCGGGCGCTGGCGCTGCTGCAGGCGATCCTGCGCCGCGCCAGCTATCTCGCGCTGCTCGACGAACAGCCGGCGGCGCTGTCGCGCCTCGTCGACACGCTGGCGCGCAGTGCATTGCTGGGCGACCGTCTCGCCGCGCATCCGCTGCTGCTCGATGAACTGCTCGACATCCGCGTCGCCGGGCCGCTGCCGCGCCCGGAGGAATTCGTCGCCGCCTGCGCCGCAGCCCTGCAGCAGGACGATTCCGAAGCCGCGCTGCTCGCGCTCAACGAGGCGCGGCAGATCCTCAGTTTCCGCATCGCTCTGGCCACGCTCGACCGGCGCGTGGGCGCCGTCGACACCGCGCGCCTGCTGGCCGCGCTGGCGGATGCGCTGCTGGAGGCGGTCTACCGGCTTGCCCGGCGCGAACTGGAGGCGCAGCACGGTCGCATCGACGGGTTCCGTTTCGCGGTGCTGGGTTACGGCAGCCTGGGCGGACGCGAGTTGGGCTTCGGTTCGGATCTCGACGTGGTGTTCGTCTACGAAGCGCCCGCCGAGGCGGTGTCGGACGGCGCCCGGCCGCTGGATGCGCCGCGCTGGAGCGCGCGCCTGGCGCAGAAGATCGTGGCGTTGCTCGGCGCCCCGACCGGCGCCGGCCGCCTGTACGAAGTGGACGTGCGCCTGCGTCCCGACGGCGCCAAGGGGCTGCTGGTGTCCACGCTGGCCAGCTTCGAGGACTATCAGCGCCATCGCGCCTGGACCTGGGAGCACCAGGCGCTGGTCCGCGCCCGGGCGATCGCCGGCGATGCGCCGCTGTGCGAGGCCTTCGAGCGCGTGCGTGCGCAGACGTTGGCGCAGCCGCGCGACCCGGACGCGCTGCGCGCGGACGTGGCCGCGATGCGCGCGCGGATGCGCGCCGAACTGGATCGTTCCGACGCCGCCCGATTCGATCTCAAGCAGGGCGAGGGCGGTCTGGTCGATCTGGAGTTCCTGCTGCAGTGGCTGGTGCTGCGCGAGGCGTCGACCCACCCGGCGCTGCCGGAGCCGCGCGACACGCCGGGCCTGATCGACGCCCTGGCCCAGGTCGGATGGTTCGACCCGGAGACCACGGCACACCTGCATGCCGCGCACGCCGCGCTGCTCGATGCCGGACTGGCCTGCACGCTGGACCGGCGGACCCGGATCGTCGTGCCGGGCGAAGGCATCGCGAGCGCGCGTGGGACCATCCGGCGCGCGCTGCACGCCGCGGGTCTCCTGCCTGCGACCGAATGATGTCGTTCCCGTGGCGGTGCGCGCTGTCATTCCTGACAGGTTGAGCGCCCGCAGAGCGCACCGCACCATCCTGTCGGCCCGGCCGATGGGTGTCGGGGACAGGGGACGGGATGAAAAGGACGACGGTTTTCGGGATGCCGCTGGCCACTGCGGCGATGGCCCTGCTCGGTGGGTGCGTCACCGCGACGCCGGTATTCACGCCTTCCGGGCATCAGGGATTCAGCCTGAACTGCTCGGCGATGAACGACATCGGCCAGTGCTACAAGAAAGCGGGCGATCTCTGCGGCGGCAACGGCTACGAGATTTTCGACAGGAACAACAAGCCGGCCTCGTTCTGGTCCGGCGCGAACCAGACGCTGGTCGTGCGTTGTCGACAGCCCGGTGAGCCCACGCCGCCGGCGAAGGTCGGGTACTGATCGACCGCTGCGGCGTCGCGAGCGCGTCATCGGCGGCCGTTGGCGCGACGGAATGATGCGACAAATTGATTCCGGCCGGTTTTCCGTCCCCGGACCGCGCTATGCTCGGACCAGGGGAGAGTGCTCCGGGTCGTATCCGCCACCCAACAAAGGAATTCCGGCATGTCGAAGAATCATTATCTGGATACCGAACAGCTCGTGACCGATGCCAAGGTCGTGCTCGAAGACGTCGAAGCGATGCTCGACGAGGCCGCCGGTGCCACCGGCGAGCGTGCGCAGGCCCTGCGTACCCGCGCCAGTGAAGCGCTCGGTCGCGCCCGCCAGCGGCTGCAGGACGCGCAGACCGCAGTCGCCGCCAATACCCGCGCCGCGGCGCGCGCCACCGACGACTTCGTGCACGCGAACCCCTGGAGCGCGGTCGGCGTCGCCGCCGGCGTCGGCTTCCTGGTCGGTCTGCTCGTCTCGCGGCGCTGAGCGCCGGCACGACCATGGCCTCGCCGTTCGCCGCCGTGCGCCGTCTGTCGACGGCCACGGTCGATCTGCTGGTTTCGCGCGCCGAGTTCGCATCGCTCGAACTGGCGCAGACCCGCGCCCAGCTCATCCGCTGGGTCGTCCTGGCCCTGTGCGCGGCGGTGCTGGCCCTGCTGGCGCTGATCGCCGCGACCGCGCTGTTCGCGGTCGTGCTGTGGCCGAGGCTGGGCTGGATCGCGCTCGCCGTGCCGGTGGGCGTGTACGCACTGCTCGCGCTGTGGCTGTTCCGCAAACTGTCGACCGAGGTCGCGTCCGCGCCGCCGGTGCTGTCGGAAACCCTGCGCGAACTGTCCGCCGACCGTGCCGCGCTGCGCGAGGCCGGTCGCAGGTCGGAAGAGGATGACGCGGCATGAACGAACAGGCCCGGATGCGAGAATTGCGGATGGAGCTCCTGCGCATGCGTGCGCAGGTCGAGCGCGCGGAAGTCGTGGCCGCGCTGCGCGCCGTGCGCAGCGACACCCGTCGCCTGCGCAGTTTCGCCGGTGTCGCCGGCAGTCTCGGGGCCGCGTTGCGCGGACGTCGCGACTGGCTCGGCATGCTCGCCGGCACGGTCACCGGTCGACCGTGGCTGGCGGCGCTCGCGCTCGGCGCGCTGCGCGCGTTGAAGCGGCGGCCGATGCTCGCGGCCATCGCCGCCAGCGCACTCGCGCTGGGGCTCGTCGCGCGCGGTGGGCGCCAGGCCGCGCCTGTCGACGACTGGGCCTGACGTCGGCCACTGACACCTGACGGTCGGATCAGGCCGACGTCGCCGACCGCTTCGGGCAAGTCCGCAGAGCCGCGTTCAACCGCCCGACAGCCGTTCCTGTACGAGCGCCGCGACCCGCGCCGTCTCGCGCAGCGGTTCGGTGTCGAATGCGTCGAGTCGCGCGTCCATCGCCCGGATGCGGCCGCGCGCGCGCAGAGCATCGAGGAATCCACGTGGGCGGCCGCGCACGCGCCCGGGATCGAACACGAACACCGGTACGCGGGTGGCGCAGGCCTCGGAGATCATGTTCACCGAATCCGGCGAACACACGATCCGGTCCGCCCAGGCGAGCAGGCCGGGGTAGGGGTTGCGGCCGTCGTGTTCGCCGCGCCAGACCAGGCCGGGCGTGTCGTCGTAACGATGGGCGAGCGCCGCGATCAATTCGGGATCGGTGCGTCGCGAGGTGCTCAGCAGCACGCTGCCGCCATCGCGCGCCAGCACCGCTTCGAGCTTCGCGGCCAGGACCTCGAAACTCATGCGGTCGAAACGTGCGTGCGGACTGGTGCCGCCGAGCAGCACCGCGGTGCGCGGCGCGGGCAGATCGGCGAAGGCCGGGAAGTCCCGTCGCGCCTGCGCCAGCCAGTCGTCGTCGACCGGATGCAGGCTGCCGAGCACGGGGATCACGTTGGCGCCGCGCAGGCGGTCGTGCTCCGGGGCGACCACGAGATCCCAGTGGGCGGGGTCGATCCGCGGGTCGAGGATCTGCACGGCCCTGGCGCCGCGGGCGCGCAGCAGCCGGGTGGCGAGCGCCGCCTGGCGGCCGCAGCCGATCGCCACGGCAGGGGAGGCGGCGAGCAGGGCGGCGAAGTCGTGCCCGAAGGCGCGCCCGGCCCCGGGCCCGCGTCGGGGGGCGATCCAGCGCCAGGGGGCGCGGGGCGTCAGGATGCAGGACGTCACCGTTTCGAGGGGGGCGAGGCGGGTGGCCAGGGCGGCGGCCTGTCGTACATTGCCCGCGGCGCCATCGCTGACCGCGCAAATTTGTATCGAATCAGCGTTTTTATTGCTCATTGTTCCGAATTTGACTCGATACGTTCCCGCCGTGCGGGTGTCATGCCTGCGCGCGGACTCTACACTGCCGCCTCGTCATCATCTTCACATGCCGGGAGCCTTCGCCGATGTTCTCTCCACTCAACGACGCCGCCCACGACCAGTTGTTCCGCACCGCCCGCACCTACAACGCGTTCACGGGCGAGATCGACGAGGCCACCCTGCAGCGGCTCTACGATCTGCTGAAGTGGGGCCCGACCGCCGCCAATGCCTGCCCGGCGCGTTTCGTGTTCGTGCGCTCGCCCGAGGCCAAGGCGCGACTGGCGCCGGCGCTGGATCCGGGCAACCGCGACAAGACCCTCGCCGCGCCGGTCACGGTCATCGTCGGCTACGACATGGCCTTCTACGACAAACTGCCGGTCCTGTTCCCGCATACCGATGCGCGCTCGTGGTTCGCGGGCAAGCCCGAGGCCGTGCTGGAGACGGTGGCCCTGCGCAACGGCAGTCTGCAGGGCGCCTATCTCATCCTCGCCGCGCGCGCGCTGGGTCTCGACACCGGACCGATGTCGGGCTTCAACAACGCTCTGGTCGACGAAACCTTCTTCGCCGGCACCGCGATCCGCTCCAATTTCCTGGTCAACCTCGGCAAGGGCGACCCGGCCTCGATCTTCCCCCGCTCGCCGCGCCTGGGCTTCGACGAAGCCTGCCGCATCGAGTGATCCTCCGCGCAACGCTTTCCGCCGCCACCGCCTCATAGGCATGCCCTTCACCGACATGCCCCTTCACATGCGTGTTCCCTACAGGAGAGTTCCGATGAAACGTCCTCTGCTCGCCGCCGTTCTGGCCCTCGCGTCCACCGCCGCGTTCGCCGCCCCGCTGACCTACAAGATCGATCCGAACCACACCGACGTCGTCGCCAGCTGGAGCCACTTCGGGTTCTCCAACCCGATCGCGCACTTCGGCCAGGCGGACGGTGCGATCACCTATGATCCGGCCAACGTCGGCGCCTCGAAGGTCGAGGTCACCCTGCCGCTGTCGGGCCTGAATTCGCATGTGCCGGACTTCGACGATCACCTGCGCAGCGACGATTTCTTCGACGCCGCCAAGTACCCGGTCATCACCTTCCGCAGCACGTCGGTGAAGGCCGCCGGCAAGGACAAGCTCAGCGTGACCGGCGACCTGACCATCAAGGGCATCACCAAGCCGGTGACGCTGGAGGTGACCATCAACAAGATCGGCGTGCAGCCGATGGCCCAGCGCGAGGCCGCCGGCTTCAACGCGATCACCACGATCAAGCGCAGCGATTTCGGCGTCGGCAAGTACGCGCCGAACGTCAGCGACGAAGTGACGCTGACGATCACCACCGAAGCGATCGTGCCCAAGCCGGCCGCGCAGGACGGTTCGCAGAAATAAGCGACCATCGCCCGCGTTCGCTTCCGGACGGGCCGCTGTTGCGGCCCGTTCTTTTTTGCGCGGTGCGGTGCCTCAGCGGTCCGCTGCGGTTTCCGGCGTCGGTGCGTCGAAGCGGTAGGGGGTCGCCTGCGCCGAGGGGCGCAGGCGGAAGTCGTCGGCGAACGCGACCAGCCGCGGCATCGCCGACAGATCGATCGGATTGCGGAACGGCAGATGTTCCAGCAGCGCGAACAGGCCGAGATCGAACAGCGCGATCCGCGCCTGCGGCAGTTCCGCACGCAGCGCCTCCCAGTGCGCATCGAGCCAGCCGAGGCTGCCGACGAGGCTCGCCCGGCGCTTGCGCGAGGTCGCGTCCGGCGGCCGTTTCGAGACGATCTCGTGGAACACCACTTCCACCTGCGCGGCCATGGCGTGGGCCAGCAGCTCGTGGGCGTTCATGGACAGCGGTTCGGCCGCCTCTTCCGGCCAGAACATCCGGTCGAGGCCGCCCGGCGCCTGCCGCGCCAGCCAGCGGCAGGCGTTGTGGCTGCCCCAGATCACGACATCCCCCTGACGCAGGGCCGGCAGCTTCAGCGCGGGATTCCCGGCGAAGGCCGCCGCATCCCCGCTCATCAGATCGTGGATCGGTTGCAGCGTGTACTCGACGCCCAGTTCGTGCGCGAGCAGGCGGACCAGGCGGGTGTAGTGCGAACTCTGGCGTCCGACGATCTCGATGGCTGCGGTCATGGCGGGGCCGTACGGCGGGGATTCGCGCATCGTAACGGCGCCGGGACCGCCGGCTGGGCTAAAATGCCGGCTCCGCGCAGGACAGACCGTGCCATGACCGCCCAGCCGACCCAAGCCAACGCCCAGCCACGCTACGAGGTACGCCGCGCCGATCTGCCGCTGAGCTGTCCGACGCCGGACATGGCGCTGTGGAATTCGCATCCGCGGGTGTACCTGCCGATCGAGGCCGAAGGCGGCGCGTCCAGTTGCCCGTACTGCGGCGCGCAGTACGTCCTGATCGATTGAACGCCGGGGCCGGCGCCATGCCGCGCCGACCGACCGTCGTGCAATTGTTGCCGGCGCTGCATTCGGGCGGTGTCGAGCGCTCCACGCTCGAAATCGCCGACGCGCTGGCGCGTGCCGGTTGGCGCGCCGTCGTGATCTCCGCCGGCGGCCGTCTGGTGCCGACCCTCGACGCCTGCGGCGCCGAGCACATCGCGCTCGACATCGGCCGCAAGTCGCCGCTGACGTTCCGCCACGTCCGCCGCCTGCGCGCGCTGTTCGCCGACCTCGACGCCGACATCGTCCATGCGCGTTCGCGGCTGCCGGCCTGGCTCGCCCGCTTCGCATTGCGCGGGATGCCCGCGGTGCGGCGGCCGCGTTTCGTCACCACCGTCCACGGTTTGAACTCGCCCTCGGCGTACAGCGCGATCATGACCCGCGGCGAACGTGTGATCTGCGTGTCGGGGACCGTGCGCGACTACGTCCTGCGCCACTATCCGCAGACCGATCCCGGGACGTTGCGGGTGATTCCGCGCGGCATCGACCCGCAGGCGTTCCCGCCGGCGCCATGGCCCGATCGCGTGGCGCGCGCCCGCATCGCGACGGCCCATCCGGCGCTCGGCGGCGATGGTCCGCTGCTGCTGCTGCCCGGCCGCGGCACGCGACTCAAGGGCCACGGCGATGCGCTGGCGCTGCTTGCCGCGCTGCGCGCCGATGGCCTCGATGCGCGACTGTGGATGCCCGGTGCGCGCGAGCCCGGGCGTGAAGCCTATCTCGAAGAGCTCGGTGTCGAAATCGTCCGGCGCGATCTCGCCGCCGCGGTGGCGATGACCGAACCCACCGCCGCCATCGCCGAGGCCTACGCCGCCAGCGATCTCGTGTTGCAGCTCTCGCGCAAACCCGAGGCGTTCGGCCGCACCGTGATCGAGGCGCTGTCGGTCGGACGCCCGGTGGCGGGCTGGGATCACGGCGGTGTCGGCGAACTGTTGCGCGAACTGCAGCCCGCGGGCGCGGTGCCGGCGTTCGATGCCGACGCGCTGATCCGCACCGCGCGTGCGCTGCTTTCCCCGGGCGCTCCGGTTACGATGCCGCAGCGGCTGTCGCGCTATTCGCTGGCGGCGATGCAGGCCGCGACCCTCGACTGTTATCGCGAACTGATTCCGGACTCCGCCGCGGCATGACTCCGACTCCCGACGACCCGATTGCGCAGGCGCCCGCCGGTTGGCGCTGGGCGCCGTTCTGGGTGCTGGCCTTCGTCGCGTTGTGGCCGGCGCCGGGCATCGCC
>JAYRTK010000037.1:2557-16500 GCA_041919595.1 Lysobacteraceae bacterium | reverse complement strand
CGCGCGGTGCGGTGTCGAGATTCACCGGGAAGCGATCGGGATGACGCAGCGCCCACGCCAGTTTCGGATCGATGTCCAGATCGAGCATGCCGCTGCCGCCGACCCGGGTGTCCGGTGCGATCTCGTCGACCGCGAAACCGTAGAAACGCAGCAGCCAGTCGGCCTGATACAGCCGGTGCTCGCGCAACAAGGGCGGCGGCTTCACCGGCAGCGCGGCCGAGGCGTCCGGAATCGGACTGAATCCCGAGTAGTAGACGCGGCGCATCCCGAAGTCGTTGTACAGCCCGTGCGAGGTCGTGAGGATGCTGTGGTCGTCGGCATCGTCCGCGCCGACGATCATCTGCGTGCTCTGCCCGGCGGGCGCGTAGCGCGGCGGTCGCCGGCGTCGCCGCGGCGCGTTGCCCGGCGGCGCCGGCCTGCGCGCCTCCAGCGTCTCGGCGATCTTCGTGTGCACGGTGCCCATCGCCGCACGGATCTCCGGCAGGCGTTTCTCCGGGGCGAGCCGTTTCAGCCCGGTCTCGGTCGGCAGTTCGATGTTGATGCTCAGCCGATCGGCGTAACGCCCCGCCAGCGCCAGCAACTCCGGTGACGCTTCCGGAATGGTCTTGAGATGGATGTAGCCGGCGAACCGATGGTCTTCGCGCAGGCTGCGTGCGACCTCCACCAGTTGCTCCATCGTGTGATCACCGCTGCGGATGATCCCGCTGGAGAGGAACAGCCCCTCGATGTAGTTGCGCTTGTAGAAATCCAGGGTCAGGCGGACGACCTCGTCCACCGTGAACCGCGCGCGCGGCACGTTGCTGCTGACCCGGTTGACGCAATAGGCGCAGTCGTAGATGCAGAAATTGGTCAGCAGGATCTTCAGCAGCGAGACGCAGCGCCCGTCGGGCGTGTACGAATGGCAGATGCCCATGCCTTCGGTGCTGCCGATCCCGCCGGATTTCAGGGAGTTGCGGCCGCCCGCGCCACTGGACGCGCAGGAGGCATCGTACTTCGCGGCATCGGCCAGAATCGCGAGCTTGCGGGTCAGCTGCATGGCCGCATTGTCGGCGTTTTCGTCTCACCGGGCGAGACGGGAGCGAGCCGCGCGCGATCTCAGCCGGCCAGCGCCTTCAGCATGCGGACCCAGTGATCGACATCGTCGTGCAGGGCCTGCACCGGCAGGCGTTCGTCGCGGCCGTGCGCGCGCATGTCGTCCGGAATGACGCCCCACGAGCCGTCGACGCCGTAGATCGGAATGCCGTGTTCGCGGAACGGACGCGCATCGCTGGCGCCGGCGCTCATCTCGGGCATGACCGGTGCGCCGGGAATGTGGACGCGCACGCTGTCGGTGTAGGTCTGGAGAATGTCCTGCCGCAGCGGCGAGTCCAGCGACATCGGGTAGTCGTCGAGGCGGCTCACTTCGACCCGGTCGCCGGCGATCCGCTGCAGTTCGTCGCGGATCGCGTCCGGCGACACGCCCGGCAGGATCCGGCAGTTCACCGTCGCGCGCGCCAGCTGCGGCAGTGCGTTCGGCGCATGACCGCCTTCGAGCATGGTGGCGACGCAGCGCGTGCGCGTGAGTCCGGTTTCGCCCGGGTCCGCTTCGATCCTGTCCGCGGCGGCGCCGTCGGCGGGATTCGCCAGCCAGGCGCGCATCGCGTCGCCCAGCGCGCCCGGTTCGCGCTGCTGGCGCTCGGCGAAATACGCACGCGTGGTCGCGTTCAGGGCCGGCTCGAAGCGATACGCGCCCAGCCGCTGCAGCGCCGCGGACAACTGGTAGATCGCGTTGTCCGGCCGTGGTTTCGAGCTGTGCCCGCCGGGATTGCGCGCGGTGAACGCGTAATCGGCGTAGGTCTTCTCGGCGGTCTGGAAGGTGAACGCGATCGGCCGCCCGTCCGGCGCGACGCCGCCGCCACCGCCATCGGCGTTGAGGCCGTATTCGGCATCGAGCAGCGATCGCCACTCGGTCGCGCCGAGCAGCGCGCCGCGACCGGCGGTTTCCTCGTCGCCGCTGAAGAACACGATGATGTCGCGCTTCGGCCGGAAACCCTCCGCGCGCAGCTTCAGCAGCGCCATGGTGACGGCGGCGATGCCCTGCTTGATGTCGCTGGTGCCGCGTCCGTACAGATAGCCGTCCTTCTCGACCATCGTGAACGGGTCCATCGACCAGTCTTCCGGTTTGGCTTCGACCACGTCCATGTGCGCCAGTACCAGGATGGGTTTGGCCGATGCGCGGCCCGGCGCGCGCCAGCGCGCGATCAGCGCCGCGGTGTGATCGCCCGGCCGCCCCTCGTAGGGCAGCACATGGATGTCGCCGTCGGCCCAGCCGGCGGCGCGATACTCCTCGGCCAGGAGATTCGCCAGCGCCGGCACCTGCCCGCGTCCCGCCACGGTCGGAATCGCGATCGAGCGTGCGAGCAGCGCTTTGGCCCGGTCGTGCCAGGGGTCGTTCGCGGCGGCGGCCGGCAGCGAGATCGCGGAGAGGGCGAGAGCGAGCAGGGCGAAGCGCATGGCGATCCCGGTGTCGATGAGCGGTCGGGCGATCTTACTCCGGGCGGCCGTGGCGGATCCGGTGCATCGTCGATGATTCCGATCGCGTCTCCGGCCATGTCCCGGGCCTTGCCGCCGGTCGCGTCCTCGCCCGAACGGGCGATGGGCCGCCCGACCCGACGCCGCTACTCTCGACGCATCGGAGAACGCGGCTTCGACCGCAGCGAGGTGTCCCATGTTGCGCGATCGTGCGGATCTTTTCGGTCCCGATCTCCTCGACGACATCGATGGCGTCGTCGACGACTTCGTGGATGCCGTCGATGACGCCGCCGCGTCGCTCGCGCCGCCGGGCACCTGCGACTGGGGGCGGCACCAGCAGTTGCAGGCGCCCGTACATCGACTCTGCGATGTACCGCGCGCCTGTTCCGAAGCCATGACCGGTTGCCGCAGCGCCAGCAAATACATCCTGCGCAACGCGCTGTGCGCGCAGGCGCGGCGCGCGATCAATCAGGAATGCTACGCCGGCGGCAATATCGGTCATCGTCTGGCCGAAAACCAGGCGCGCATCGCCGGCGCCACCTGTCGTGCGCGCTGGAATGCGCTGGGCTGCGGTGGACGCGCGCTGCCGCGGAACGTGCGCCGCTTCGTCTGAGCGTCGCCGTTGCGGAGCGGGCATGCGCGTCAGGCGGTGATCGCGTCCTCGATCGGCGTGCAGGTGAAACGCGCCTTGTCGAGCAGCAGGCGCAGGCCGGGATAGCGCAACAGCGCGTAGCGTTCGCGATCGAGAACGCGACGCGCGGCCTCGTCCGCGGAGAGCGGGCCGGCTTCGTCGCCGTCGAGCGCAGCGCCGGCGAGCGAGCGGTGCGCATACAACCAGCCTTCCCATTGGCCGGGCGCATCCGCCAGCACGGTGGCCAGCCGGTCGTGGATCCGCTGCAGGGCCGTGTCGATCCAGGCGGCGCGGTCCGGCGTGTCGGGAACGATCGCTTCGTGGAACACCAGGTCCAGCCGTCCATCGCGACGTCGCCGGCAGGTCGCCGGCACGATCGGCGCCCCCGCGGCGTGCGAGAGATAGGCGATGCCGGCCCGGACCGCCAGCGTCCGACCGAAGAACGACACCGGCCGCAGATGCTCCTCGCCCTCGCCCTCGCCGGTGCCGGCATGGCCGTCGGCGTAGAGCACGAGCGCGTTGCCGCGCTTGAGCGCACGCAGGCCGAGCAGCACGCTGTTCCTGCGCTCCGCGTCGACGATGTCCAGCGTTCCGGTCCAGCCGCAGGCCGCCCGTGCGCGCGCCGCCGCATCGAGGAAGTCCTGGCCCTGGCGCATCAGCGTGCGTCCGGAGACGAACAGCAGGCAGTCGACGCCGCGCGCGGCCAGCGCATGGAACAGGAACTTGTAGGAACCGAGATGATAGGTGCAGAAGATCCGCGGAACGCCCGCGGACCAGGGCAGATCGCCGCAGCGGCTGTCGATGTCGGTGACGCGCAGCAGATCGAAATCGTTCTGGTCCAGCGCGCTCATGCGCTGATGGAACAGCACTTCGCGGATCCGGGCACGGCTGTCCCGGGCGTCGAGTCCGGGAAAGAAATGGCGCAGATTGGCGTCGGCGATGTGGAAGGCGTTGGCGAAGGCCGGATCGCCCCCGGCGGCGGTGTCGAGCGTCGCGAGTTCGGCATCGATCCGGGCGGCGACGGCTTCGGCCTGCGGCGAGAATGCGAAGACGTCCATGCGGGTGCGGGGCTTCCTGTCGATCGTGCGGTGTTCATCGTGATCGGGCGGCCATGATAAGCCGAACGCGCGGCCGCGCCTGCCTGCGATCGCGTCGTCGCGGATGGGATGCGCATCACGATGCGGTGCGGGTGCCGGCCTCCGGCTGGCCGCGCGCGAAGGCTCCCGACGTTGGTCGTGGGAGCCGGCGTGCCTGCCGGCCGATCGATCCGTATCCACACCCTCGCACCCATGAACCTCACGGAGATCCGAATGAACCGTCTGCCCCTCGCCGCCACTGCCATCGCATGCTCGATCGCATTCGCCGCATCGCTGTTGCTGACCGCGGGCAAGGCCCATGCCGAAGGCGATGAGGTCACGACCCCGCACCGTCCGAATCTCGGCGCCTTCCGGTTGCCCGACGGCCCGTTGCCGCCGGAGGTGCGGCGGCAGGTGCCCCCGTCCGACTGGCGCAATCTCGGCGCCGTGGCCTGCGCGGCCGAGGACACCGATGAGCGGGGTGTCACCCGTTGCAGCCGGATGTCGAGCTACGGTTTCACCACCGACAACCGCCACAGCGGCCGCTACATCGTCCATCTGCGCGCGCCGGCCTCGCATTGCGCGCCGATCATCTACGTGCTGTTCGTCGACGATGGCGCCACGCCCTACTATTTCGGCGCGCTCTATCCGGGCGCGAGCGCGTCCGGCAGTTTCCGTGTCGGTCCGGGCGCGCACAACCTCAAGGTCGGCGCGCTCGGCGACACCACGATGGGCGGCTGCAATACCGCGGGCATCCAGAGCTGGTCGGTCGACCTGCGTCTCGATACCGACAGCGCGCCGGAATGATCGGCACGCGATATCGCGATGAAAAAGAACGGCGCGCCGTGAAGCGCGCCGTTCCCGCATTTCCCAGAGCGATCATCGCCCGAGCGGTCGATGCTTCGACCGGTCAGGGCTGCGTGGTGCTGGTGAAGCTGGCCACGGTCTGATTGCCGAACACGAGTCCCGGGTTGTTCGACGGCGACAGCCCGCCGAAGCGCAGGGTCGTGGTGACGTCGGTGCCCGGCGTCGCGGCCGACGTGTGCGCCACGGCCACCACATCGCCGTTGCCGACGTACCCCGGCTGCGCCGTTCCCGGCAGGCCGTTGATGCTGTAGAAGCCGCCGGTGATCGAGATCGGCACCTTCGCGCCGGCGGTCAGACCGGACACGGTGATCGCGGCGCTGGTCTGCACGGTCGACGGCGCGACGCCGGTCGCCGGGGCGAACGCCGCGGCATCGGGTGCGACATCCACCGCATCGCCCTGATAGCGCGCCGCGGCAAAGTAGTTGTTGCTGTAGCCACCGAGATAGAACCGGCCATCCGGCCACAACGCCAGGAACTGCGCGGAGGTCGGATACGACGTGGAACTGGCGACATCGCCGATCTTCCAGCCGGTACCCGCGTTGTACGCGGTGTCGAGGGCGCCGGCGGTGGTGAAGCGCGCGCTGAAGAACATCGTGTTGTTCTGCGCGGTGATCGTGGTCTGTCCGCCGATCAGGATCTGACCGGTCGGCAGCAGTTCCATCGCGTTGACGCGGAACTGGCCGCCCGCCGCATAGCTGTCGAAGCGATAGCCGGTGGTGTTGAAACCGGTATCGAGCGAACCGTCCGCGTTCAGTCGGGTGATCTGCGTGCCGTACACGCTGCCGGTCTGCTGCGTGGCGTTGGCGGCGACCACGATCCTGCCGTCGGGCTGCAACGCGACCGCGCGGCCGAACAGATAGAAACCGCTGCGGCTGATCCGCACGATGCCGCCGGTGCCGAAACTGCTGTCGAGCGTGCCGTTGGCCAGCAGTCGCACCACGCCGATCGCGTTCTGGGTGCCGACCTTGGTTTCGCCGGCGATCACGATCCGGCCATCCGGCTGGATCGTCATGCCGTACGCGACATCGTGTTCGGTCGCCGACACCACGATGCGCACCTTGCCGCCGGTGCCGAAGCTCGTGTCGAGCGTGCCGTCGGGATGGAAGCGGGCGACCGTGAAGTCGTTCTTCGTGGTGAGGTCCAGGCCTTCGCCGGCCAGCAGGAGCTTGCCGTCGGTCTGCACCGCCATCGCGCGCGCGATCGAACCGTAGCTGCCGAACGCGGTCGTCGCCTTGCCGCCGCTGCCGAAGCCGGTATCGAGATGGCCCGCCGAGGTCAGTTTCGCGATCGCGAATTCGGGATAGCTGCCGACGTAGCGATAGCCGGCCGCGTAGATGCCGGCGGACGTCCACGCCATCGCGTTGACTTGATCGTGGCTGCCGAGAAAGTCGATGAGACGCTTGCCGGTGCCGTCGCCGAAACCGGTATCCGGCGCGGTGTCGTGGAGGTGACGGATCACGCCGAAATCGCGCGTGCCGTTGCTGACGCCGGCCCAGCCGCCGATCAGCAGCTTGCCGTCGGGCTGCAGCGCGCCGGCGAAGCCGTAGTTGCCGTAGGCACTGAGTTGACGCTGGAACGCGCCGCCGCCGTAGGTGGGATCCAGATCGGCGTTGCCTGCCAGCGCCGATGCGGAGAACGTCGCGAGCAGCGCGACACCCAGCGCGCGCGGCAGCAGACGCGGGGCGATGCGGGAGAACTGCATGTGGATCTTGGTCATGAGCGTCCTTGTGTCGAGTGATGAGATGAACCACGGGCGGCATCTGCGCACGCATCCATGCGTGCGGACGCCGGGCCGCGCGGGCGGCCCTGTCGGCGTCGCGCGTGCGACGTCGGCGTCCTGCATCCGTCAGGACGGATCGGCGAAACGGGGAAAGGGGCAGCGGTGTGTCGGGATCAGTGCGCCGATGGGCGCCGGGCCATGCCGGGAGCGGTGGAACACAGTGCGCAGTCGAGCGCGGGAGGCATACGATGCAAGCGGTGCGACCTGAGATCCTGCGATGTGCGAAAGGATGCCATCCGGCCGTCTCAGGGACTGCGACCCCGGCGGCGGGATCGCGCCGGGAAGGTTCCGCGTCGATTCGCGTCGGCGCGCGCGCATGACCGCGTGGCGCGCCGGGTATATTGGCGGCAGCGGCAAGCTTGTGCGTACCGGTCGGCCGACAGGGCTGGTGGCCGGAAGATCACCCCGAAGACAGGATGGCTCCGACCGTGACGATCATTCCGACGCCTGGCATGCACCTCGACGACAGCGGCGCCGTTCCGGACGCGCTGGTGCCGGTCGCGACGGCGGTACCGGCCTTCATCGGCTATACGCCGCGTGCCGAGCATGCCGGCGTCTCGTGCGTCGGTACGCCGGTGAAGGTCCGCTCGTTCGAGGAGTTCGCCGCGTACTTCCTGCTGCCGGAGGTGCCGGGGGCGGTCGATCCCGTCCGCCAGTATCGGCCGCAGTATTACCTCGTGCCGCAGGCGGTCGTGCCGAAGGTCGGTGCCTCCCTCGCCATCGGCGGCACGCAATATGCCGTGCTGCCGGATCCGGCCACGATCCATTACCTCTACAACAGCGTGCGCCTGTTCTACGAGAACGGCGGTGGCGACGCCTGGATCGTCTCCGTCGGCGGCTACGGCGTGCCGAGCGGCAAACCGCTCGCCGCGCCCGATGCGTCGCTGATCAACCCCAATGTCATGCTGGCCGATCTGCTGCGCGGGCTCGAAAGCCTGAAGCCGGTGCGGGAACCGACGCTCTACCTCTGCCCGGATGCGACCCTGCTCTCGGCACAGGACAACGCGACCCTGATGCAGGCCATGTTGGCGCAGGCGCAGGCGATGCGGACCGCGGTCTGCCTCTTCGATGTCATCAACGGCGACCGGCCCACCCCGGACGGCTACCTGCAGGACATCGCCGCCTTCCGCAACGCGACCGGCGACGCGGGACTCGATTTCGGCGTCTGCTATTACCCGTTCATCGGCACGGATCTCATGCGCGACGAACTCGATTTCGCCGATCTGTTCGGCGGCGATCTCGATGCGCTGACAGCGGTCGTCGACCCGTCCCCGGTGTCGGAATCGAGTTTCGCCCATCGTCTCGATCAGATCCGCGAAGCGATCCGCTCCGGGCAATCCGCGGGAGCGTCGCCGGACAAGCAACTGCGCATCGCCAGTCGGACCTACGCCGACATCATGCGTCGGGTGGAGAGCACCGCGGGCCTGTTGCCGGCCAGTGGCGCGATGGCGGGCGTGTACGCCGCGAACGACGCCGGTTTCGGCGTCTGGCACGCCCCGGCCAACGTCGGCATCGTCAATCTGTCCGGCCTGCCGATCCAGTTGAACGACCGCCAGCAGGCCCCGCTGAATGTCGATGCGGTCACCGGCAAGTCGATCAATGTCATCCGCTTCTTCAACGGCAATGGATTCCTGGTCTGGGGCGCGCGCACGCTCGACGGCAACAGCCAGGACTGGCGTTACGTCCCGGTGCGGCGCACCGCGATCTACATCGAGCAGTCGATCCGGCAGGCGCTGGAGGCCCATGCCCTGTTGCCGAACGATGCCCTTACCTGGAGGCGGGTCCAGACCATGATCGATGGCTTCCTGACCGACTTCTGGCGAGCGGGCGGTCTGCAGGGCGCGTCCCCGGCCGAGGCCTTCCAGGTGATGGTCGGCCTCGGCAGCACGCTCTCGGCCGATGACCTCCTCAACGGCATCCTGCGCGTCAACGTCCAGCTGGCCGTGACCCATCCGACGGAATTCATCCTCCTCACGATCGAACAGAGGATGGGCGCGCCCGGGGGATGACGCCGGTGCCGAGCCGGGCGCACGCCGCCGCGCACGCGGCGGGAAGGCCGGCAGGCGGCGTGGCCGGACCGCCCGGATCGGACCGGTCCGGTCCGGCCGCCCCCCGGCGCGCCTCCATCTCCGGCCCGGTCCGGCCGACCCGCCGGGGGGGCGGAACGGCCTCCGGATTTGCTTTGTGAGGCCGTTGGGCCCATAGTGGCGCCCGCTGAATGTCAAGGGTCACATCGAATCGTGGCCTGCCGCTGTAGATCAAGCTCCAATGACACCTACACCGTTTCCCGTTTCCTTCCTTGCAGCCAGCTTCTGCCGCCACGCGGCCATCCACACACTCTAGCTCCAAGGAAAAAACATCATGTCCCAGACTCAGACCGGTACCGTGAAGTGGTTCAACGACGCCAAGGGCTTCGGCTTCATCACCCCGGAAAGCGGCCCCGACCTCTTCGTGCACTTCCGCTCGATCCAGTCGTCCGGCTTCAAGTCCCTCCAGGAAGGCCAGCGCGTTTCGTTCATCGTAACGCAGGGCCAGAAGGGCATGCAGGCCGAGCAGGTCCAGGTGATCTAAGCGCCGCCGCTGCCGCAATCCCGGAAAGCCCGGCCATCGGCCGGGCTTTCTGCTTTTCGGGCATCGCCCGGCGCAGCGAGCCGCGCCTGCCGGCGCCGTCCGCGCGCAACGCATCGCGCTTTGCCCGCCTCCTGAAGGGACACCATCCCCACAGGAGCTTCCCGATGTTCCGTCAACCGATCCTGTCGCTGCTCATCGCGTCCGCGTCGCTGTTCGCCGCGACCCTGCCCTTGCCGGCGAGCGCGGCCGACGAAGTCTTCGTCACCGCCGAAGGCGCCATCCGCGGTTACGACCCGGTCGCCTATCACACGCAATCGAAAGCCGTTCCGGGCCTGCCCACGCTCACCCATGCCTGGAACGGCGCCACCTGGCGCTTCGCCAGCGAAGCCAACCGTACCCGGTTCGCGGCCGACCCCGAACGCTACGCCCCGCGCTACGGCGGCTTCTGCGCCTACGGGCTCTCGCGTGGCTACAAGGTCTCGACCGATCCGCAGGCCTTCGCGATCGTCGACGGCAGGCTGTATCTCAACTACAGCCTGCCCGTGCAGACGACCTGGAACCGCGACCGCCCGGGCCATATCCGCAAGGCGGACGCGCAGTGGAAGACCCTCGAACACGCCGCCTACGAAGCCGAGGGCAAGTAGGGGCGGCGAATCCGGCATCATGGGCGCATGACCGCCTCCGCCGATACCACCACCGACGCCGCAGCCGACTTCGCCGCGCTTCCGCTCTCGCCCGCCCTGCGACAGGGTCTCGATGCCCTCGGCTACACGAGGATGACGCCAGTGCAGGCGCAGGCCCTGCCGGTCATCCTCGATGGCCGCGACCTGATCGCGCAAGCGCCGACCGGCAGCGGCAAGACCGCGGCCTTCGGCCTGGGCCTGCTGCACCGGCTCGACCCCGCGACCGCGCGCACCCAGGCGCTGGTGCTGTGCCCCACGCGCGAACTCGCCGACCAGGTCGGCAAACAACTGCGCAAACTCGCCACCGGCATCCCCAATCTCAAGATCTCGATCTTCTGCGGCGGCATCCCCCTGGGCCCGCAGCTCGCCTCGCTCGCGCACGAGCCGCATGTCGTCGTCGGCACGCCCGGACGGCTGCAGGAACTCGTGCAGAAGAAGGCGCTGCAACTGGGCAGCGTGCGCACGCTGGTGCTGGACGAAGCCGACCGCATGCTCGACATGGGTTTCGAGGACGCGATCCGCGATCTCGTGAAGCGCGTGCCGAAAGACCGCCAGGGCCTGCTGTTCTCGGCCACCTTCCCCGAGACCATCCGCGCGCTGGGCCATGCCATGCTGCGCGACGCCGCGGAGATCAGCATCGACGGCGGCGCCGAACCGGCGTCGATCGAACAGCTCTTCTTCGAAGTGGAAGCCGAGCGCAAGGCGCCGATGCTCGCCGCACTGCTGCTGCACTACCGGCCGACCTCCTGCGTCGTGTTCTGCAACATGCGCAAGGACACCGAGGAAGTCGTCGGCTCGCTGTCGCATTACGGCTTCACCGCACTGGCCCTCCACGGCGACATGGAGCAGCGCGACCGCGAGGAAGTGCTGGTGCGCTTCGCCAACCGCAGCTGCAGCGTGCTCGTGGCCAGCGACGTCGCCGCGCGCGGACTGGATGTCGAGGATCTCGGCGCCGTCGTCAACTACGACCTGCCCACCGACGCCGACACGTATCTGCACCGCATCGGCCGCACCGGCCGCGCCGGACGGGAAGGGCTCGCGCTCAGCCTGTGCATGCCGCACGAGCTGCCGCGCAAGACCGCCATCGGCGACCGCATCGGCAACCCGCTGCGCTGGGGCCGCGTGCAACCCCTGAGCGGCCGGCCCTCGAACGTTCCCATTGCCGCGATGGTCACCCTCCGCATCGACGCCGGTCGCACCGACAAACTCCGCCCCGGCGACATCGTCGGCGCCCTCACCGGCGAAGCCGGACTGAAGGCGGACGCGATCGGCAAGATCGACGTCTATCCCACGCGTTCCTACGTCGCGATCGCACGCGGACAGGCCGACACCGCGCTGTCGCGTCTGCGCGCCGGCAAGATCAAGGGGCGGAAATTCCGGGTGAGTCGACTGTGATCCGACGCGGCGTGTTCGACCGACGTCGCTGCCGGGTGGTGGTGAGTGCGGTGAGTTCGGCGCTGCGCTAGACGGTAATCATCGAACTCGTGAGCGCAGGCATCGCGAATACCCACGCATGATGCATGAACGGCCCGGTCGGAGGACCGGGCCGAGTGTCCGGCTCACACCTGAGACGGGCACTCCGGGTTGCCTACGCATTCGCAGCAATAGAACCCGTCGGCGAGCGCTTCCGGGTTCGGAAGCAGCGCCTTCAGTCGGGTTTCGAGATCGCTCAAGCGGAATTCCCGCTTCGTGTCCTGTGCGTCGTTCATTGACTTCTCCGTACGGTTGACGAACTGCTCCAACACCCCGACCCGTTGCGGGCAGGGCATCGATCATGGTTATCGGCGATCGTCATTGTCAAGACAACCCGGATGGTGATCGCCGGGGTGGATCCATCGCGCATGGTCCATGACGGTGCGGTTCGTCCTGGATCGGTCAAGCCGTTTGCACTCTCGGACCTTTCGGCGCCGGTTCGTCCTGTGTCGGCGCGTTCTGTGCAATGTTTTGCGCCTGCGACAGCTGGATCTGTTGATTGTGTCGTGTGGCGTTCTCACTGCTCTGTGTCAGGGGTTTGCCTGCCAGTTCACCGACGTTGCCGGCGGCCGTTCTGGCCCACTCCGCGGATGGATTCGCGGTGTCGGTCATGCCGACGACCCGGCCGTCCTCGGAAAATTTCGTGGAACCGATGCTGGTCAGGCCGCGCGCGAGGGCCTGTTCCGTCAGCCCTCCCGCGAGTTGCCTGCTGATTTCATCCGGTGCGCGTCCGAGTTCCCGGTCGCGTTCGTGCACCACCTTCAGCAGGGCCGCATACATGGTGTGATTCGGGTGTTCGGGGCTGTCGAGACGGGAGGCGGTACGCCCCGGAGCATCCTCGTGAGCGTCGGCGGACACTGGCAGTCCCGGATGCACGATGCGATCGACGGAATTGGCATTGGGCACCGGGTTGGTCGTGTCCGGCGCAGCATTGCTGCGTCCAGTCGCTTCCGATGCGCGGGGCGCGAATATTGGAATCATCGAGCTTCCGGAAAGGCTGTTTCTGGGCATCTCATGACCGAGGTGCTCGAATTCGATGGCCGCATGCAAGGCTCGCGTATCACGCGTGATTCCAGCGTCGGACGCGATCACGGCCGCGATGCCTGTTCGTGTGTTCTGCGCTCCGGTCACGGGTGGCAACGCCATCTCAGGAGCGTCATCCGTGCTTCGAGGTATTGCCGTGACGTGCTTCATCTGTCTGGTAGTGGCACCCTCGATGGCACGCAGGGTGTCGATGTCTGCGGCTCCCGTCTGCGGTAATCCTCGATCCTTCTGGAATAGCGTGACGGCATGCCTGGTGTTCGGGCCGAATTCGGAGTCCACCACAAGTGGGCGGCCATCACGGCCAGGATAATCGAGGGCAGTGAGTCGAGCCTGGAGCATCTGAACACCGATGCCGGTGTCGCCTGCATTGAAGCGGCCGTCGCCGAATGCAGCGACCGGTGCGCTTTCCGGTGCTCGTGTGCGCTCGTTCGGCTTTCCCGGGGTCAAATAGCCGGGGATACCGTTCGCAATGTCGGGGTCGGCTGTCGTCGATGGATCCCTCGCCCCCGAGACTCTGCGCAGACGTTGCCCCAGTTGTTCCAGACTCGTCGAGACATCCGGAGCCGATGGTCGTCCATGCAGAGGCTCCCTGATCTGGAACTCCGGCTTCGCGCGAAGGGCACCCACGATGCGCAGTTCGCCTCCGTCCCAGTATCGTCCGGGCTCGATGGCGACCGCCTTCGGCCCGGTGCTGGATTGAGATCCCACGAAGACGATGCGTCCTTTCTCATCGTATTCCTTGAAGACACCCACATGCTGCCATGTGCCGGCAAACAGCACGATGTCGCCAGGCTGCAAACGGCCTTGTGTGCGTCGTGCCTGATCCGCCGGAATCAGGTCGAAATTCTTCTCGGCGAACGAGGTGATCCTGCTGCCGTTGAACAAGCTGTGGGTCGTGAAGCTTGCGGCAGTGTCACCGGGCACATCGAACCCCGCGTTCTTCAGGCCGCGCCATACGAATGCAGAACAATCCACGCCGTATCGACCATCACCATCAAGGTCGCGTTCGAGTCGACTGCGATCCCGGCCTGGCTTCGGAAGGTCTGGGCGGCCGTATTCGTACTCCCGCCCGCTTTGAAAGAAATGGATGTCGATCTCGCGATAGATCGCATGGCTTGGCGCTGTCGATGTCTGCGCCCGCGTGCCGGAGAGCTCCCGGGTCTTGCCTTCGAACCAGCCCTCGAAGCCCCGAATGCCGTCCGCGAGCGCTTCGAGCTCGCCCCGCGACATGGTGTCGATTCGCTTGTTCCTCAGGTCGACGCCCTGGCGATCGCCTTCGCTGTAGATGAAGGTGGCCTGCGCGGCGT
>JAYRTK010000037.1:0-2547 GCA_041919595.1 Lysobacteraceae bacterium | reverse complement strand
TAGTCGGCGACCGAATAGCCGCGAAGCATGGCCTCGACGCCTTTGTCGCCATGGCGGCGGGTGAGCAACTGGATCTTCGCATCGCGGCCCGCTTCATATGTCTCGAAGACCGCATTGCCCCATTGATCGAGGCCGACGATGCCCCGATACCTGTCTTGCGCGGCCGCGAGAGCCTCTTCTTTGGTTCTCGTCGTGTGTACGGTCTTGTCCGCGCTGCCCTCATATTCGAACTTGAGGTTGCCCGGGTTGTTGTTCCGCCACGAGACGCTGCCATTGGAGCGCTCGATCACGCGACCATCTTCCAGTTGCAACGTCCGTGTCTTTCCCTCGGATTCAACGAGGCGAACGATCCTTCCCTGGGTCATTGATCATCATCCTTGTGGTTGTCGATAGTCCGGTTCGGCGATCAATCCCATCGTGAACGCCTCGACCTTTTCAGCCTCGATCCACCCCATGGCGCAGTCGCCTTCGAATGTGCCTGGGCCGGTGGCGCGGCATGCGATCCCAGTCGTCGGGACGCTCCATTTGACCGGCCTGCTGCCGTAGTCCGAGCACAGACGGCTTTCGGCGCAGTCGGCGACACTGTCCGTCGGCGTTTCCACCACGTAGTACAGATACGCCTCGTCGGCAGTACCCGCTTGCGCCAGGATGCAGACGAACTGACCCTTCTGGAGCGATGCGGGCCACGCGCCCGACTTCGGTGGGTAACGATCGAAGAGGTTGGCCTCGGCGGTCACGCCGCCGAAGAGACCAGAAGCCCCGCACCCGGAGTACATGCGCACGTCGAACGTATCGCCGTTGTCGGGATTGCCCATCGAGCAATCCAGTCCGCGCGTTGCATCGGCACATGTAATCGATGCCTTCGCCATCACGTATTCGAATCGATCAAGATCCGATACGCGCACATGGCGACTGGCATGGATCGCCACCGCGGCTTCTTTCGCTGGCGCTGGCGTTCGTGTCGAGGGCACGGCGACTTCGGAATGATCCACCGGCTGCGACGCGGAGACCTGCTCGGCGGGCTCGGATTTCCTGCATGCAGGCACGAGCATCAGCGAGAGCGCGATGCAAGCGACAGCCGGAAGCCTGGAGTAATCCATGACGTCATTCCATGTCCTGGTTGGGGGCTGTGCATTCTAGGGCAGCCAGCCCTGATGAGCTTCTATCTGCGCCCATGTTGACGTAAACGCATGGGTCGTCGAATCAGGGAACGGCCTGATCTCGGGTCGGGGTTTTCCGACATCGAAGATTGCCGCCGCACGCGATTTCGCCATGGGTGCAGCGGTGCTTGGACCGGGCGACCTTCGATGCGCGCCTCTCGCACGCGGATCGCGTCGAGCACGCGCACATCCTGGGCCGAACCTGCAGCGCAGCCACCCCGCATCCACCCACATTTGCGGGTTCAGGTCTGCAGCATCGGGAGTGCCTTCAGATCATCGTGTCGGCTCTTCGCGTGGTGACTTCGACCAAAGCAGGATGCGCTCCCATTCGATCGAGCCCCATGCGACCGAGATCGTCGCCGCGTCCGTTTTCGTGTCATCGAAAACGAGTTCCACGCCGCGATCGAAGCAGGCACTCAGTGTGATGCTGGCGTCGCCGTCGGGGTGCATTCTGAGCACAGGGGGCGTCTGGAAAATGATTTCAGCGGGTCGAGAATATCCGGCGAGCAGCGAGACCGACATTGATCGGAGGCAACGTAGCGGTGGAGTCTGGCCAGATAGGATTTGTCGAGCCCTTCCGCGCCTTTCATGGCGCGGCTGTCGCGCCCGCAGAGCACCTCCCCGCAACCGCCAAGGCCCGTCGACGCGACAAGGGCCGCGGTGCACAGGCACGTGATCGAAGCGGGACGTCTCATCGCTGGATACCGTGTCCGGGGCCGCGAGAAATGAGACCAACACCGGCGCGATGAGATTGGATCAGCGGCCCGACGTGCGGCCCTCAAGCCCGGGGTGCGCGTCAATCGCTTGTACGTTGACGTGTGGTGATCAAGTCTTGGACCCGCCTTGCCGGTGGTCTCCGAGCAGACCGATGCGTCGGAACCACATTTCCAGCGGCACGGTCACCAGTGGCGGCACGGCCGCCAGCAGGGCCAGGAGCCAGGCCCACCAGGGCCAGCGCAGACGCACGGCCGACACCAGCGTCACCACGACGTAGAAGAGGAACGCCGCGCCGTGCAGTCGGCCGAACAGCCACACGCCAAGATCTGAAGGGGGAATACCGGTGGTCTGGGTGCCATATTTCAACAGCATGCCGACCAGCAGTCCGGCCCAGGTCAGGCCTTCGGCGAAGGCCGCGATGGTGAACAGACGCCCGGCGGGCGACAGGGAAGACGACATGCATGGACTCCAGTGAGGAATGCCGCGACGCGATGGCGGCGGCGACGCCCGCTGGCCCGCATAGTCTAATTGTCTGCCTCGCCGGATTCAGCGGGCGGGCTTGCCGTGATCATGCGATGCGTAGGGTGGCGGTGAGCGCAGCGAACCCCACCATTGGTGCTGCAGGCGTCGGCGCCTCCGACTTGCTACCCTGGCGAAAACGCGAGGGATC
>JAYRTK010000036.1:0-16646 GCA_041919595.1 Lysobacteraceae bacterium | reverse complement strand
GCGCCGCAGCGCCGGCGGCGCGGCATCGACCAGCAGCGTGAAGGCGAAATGACGATCGGTGTGCACGCCCGCGGCCGCGCCGAAGGACATCGCCGCCGTCAGCAGCACCATCGTCACCGGCTCGGTCCAACCGGGCGAATCGTTGAGCACATAGCGCGCGAACACCTGCCACCCCTGCACGACGACAAGGCCGACGAGGGTCGCAGCGGCGAGCGCGATCACCGCGCCGGCGAGACGGTCCAGCGGTGTGCGCACGCTCCTGGATTGCGGATCCGGCATCGTGTCCCTCTCCTCGTCAGGCCGCGGCGCGGATCGCGGCGTGCAGTGCGCGCAGTTTCGGGTCCGCGAGCAGTTCGCGCACCAGCGGTTCGGCCGCGCGCCGGAACGCGGCGGCGTCGACGGTGTTCATGGCCACGCCCGCGGCGTCGAGCGCACGGCGCGATTCGGCCTCGGACGTATCCCAGGCCTCGCGCATCACCTGCACCGAGGCGCGCGCCGCATCGGTCAGCAGCGCGCGATCCGACGGCGTCAACCCGTCGAAGGTCCGCTTCGAGACGAGCAGCGCGTCCGGCGCATGCGAGTGCCCGCTCTGCGACCAGTAGCGCGCGGTCTCGAAGTGGCGGCTGGCATGGAAGCTGCGCAGATTGTTCTCGGCACCATCGATCAGATGCGTTTCCAGCGCCGAGAACACCTGGCCGTACGGCAGCGGCGTGGGATTGCCGCCGAGCAGCCGGATCAGCGCGATGAAGATGTCGGACGGCGGCACCCGCAGCTTGAGACCGGTCAGATCACGCGGCGCGTGCAGCGGCCGGCGCGTGTTGTAGAAACAGCGCGGGCCGCTGTCGTACAGCGCCAGTCCCACCACACCGCGAGCCTCGAAGCCGCGCAGCACCGCAGCGCCGACCTCACCGTCGTGCACGCGACGCTGGTGCGCCACCGAGTCGAAGGCGAACGGCATGCACAACACCCTGGTCAGCGGAAACGCATTGTTGAGCGCGCCGGTGTAGACACGGGTGAAATCGATCGCACCGTTGCGCGCCAGTTCCAGGGTGTCGGATTCGCGGCCGAGCTGGCCGGCGTGGTACATGCGGATGCGCAGGCGGCCGCCGGTCTCGCGTTCGAGCGTCTCGCCGAGCCAGCGCACCGCGGCGACGGTCGGATAGTCCTTCGGATGCACGTCGGTGGCGGTGAACACGCCCGGTTCGCGGCGATCGCGCGCGACCGCGCCGAACGCCAGCGCCGCACCGGCCGCGCACAGCCCCCGCAGGGCAAGCCGGCGGCGTGGATCGACGGGTCGACTCATGCGGTTTCCTTCGGCGTGGCCGGGATCGCGACGACATCGATCGTACCGATGCCATCGAACGACACCTGCGAGGATTGTCCGGCCAGGATCTCGTGGATGCCGGTCGCGGCTCCCGTGGACACCCATTGGCCCTCACGCAGCGGCATGCCGCGTCTGGCGCAGCGCGTCAGCGCGAAGCGCAGCGCGGCCAGCAGGCCGCCGGCGATGTCGCTGGCGCGGCCGTTGCCGACGATCGCGCCGTCGATGGCAGTGGAACAGCGCAGTTCGCGTTCGGACGCGCCCAGCCTGCGCCGCCACTCCGGAATCACCGGCCCCAGGATCAGGCCGGCATTGTTCCCGAAGTCCGAAACCACGACGGCCGGCCCGAGATCGTTGATCTTCGGCAGCGGACTACCGGCGAGTTCGACGCCGACCAGCAGCGCGTCGACCAGCGCCAGTGCCTCGTCGTCGGTCCAGACGGTCTTGCCGGGGCGCGCATCGGCACCGAGCCGGAACACGAATTCGGCCTCGACCGCGGCGAATCCGCCTTCGATCACCGGAAACGGGACCGGCGTACCGAGTGTCGCCAGCGTCGCCCGGTCGTCGAAGATCGGCCCCACCAGCCGTTCCTCGCCCATGCGCGCCAGCCAGGCGTCCGGAATCCTACCGACCTTCCAGCCCGCGATCGGCGCGGGCCACAGCGCGATCGCCGCGTCCTGGCAGGCGTAACCCGCCGCCAGCGTCGGCGGCATCGCCCCCGGATAGACCGGCAGCGCCTCACCGCGCAGACGCGCGCCGACCAGCCGCCGCGCGATTTCCCAACGTTCGGAGTCGTCGCCCACCGCTCTACCGTCCATTCCCGCCGTCTTATCCAGGATGCGTCAGGGGGAGTTGTATAGGAAACCGGTGTCATTGACAATCCGCAGTGCACGATAGGCCACCCCCGGAGACCCCCGCCATGCCCATTTGGACCCTCGCGCGCCTCGGCGCTTCGATCGGCGCTTCCATCGGAATCCTGCTGCTCGGCCTCGCCGTGGCCGGTCCGGCGATGACGGCGCCGGCCGCATCCCCGCCCGCGGGCGCCGCTCACGATACGCCGCTGGCGTTCCCGGGCGCACAGGGCTGGGCCGCGCACACACCTGGCGGCCGCGGCGGCCGGATCATCCGGGTCACCACCCTCGCCGGCGACGGTCCCGGCTCGTTCGTCGAGGCGGTGAACGCGAAAGGCCCACGGATCGTCGTGTTCGAGGTCGGCGGCGTGATCGATCTCGGTCTGAAGACGGTGAAGATCCGCGAACCGTTCCTCACCATCGCCGGCCAGACCGCGCCGCAGCCCGGGATCACTCTGATCCGCGGCGGCATCGACATCGCGACGCACGATGTCGTGGTGCGCCATCTCCGCGTGCGTCCCGGCGAAGCCGGACAACCCAAGCGCAGCGGCGTGGATTTCGACGCGATTTCCACCGTCGGCGCGCGCGACGTGATCGTCGATCACTGCTCGCTGACCTGGGCGACGGACGAGAATCTCTCGGCCTCGGGACCGCGCTTCGGCGGTGCGAATGCGGCCGAATGGCGCGAAAACACCTCACACCGCATCACCTTCAGCCACAACCTGATCGCCGAGGGGCTCGCGCATTCCAGTCATGGCAAGGGCGAGCACTCGAAGGGATCGTTGATCCACGACAACGCCCGCGACATCCTGATCGTCGGCAATCTCTACGCGCACAACAACGAGCGCAACCCGATGTTCAAGGGCGGCTCGCAGGGAATGGTGATCAACAATCTGATCTACAACCCCGGCCAGCGCGCGGTGCACTACAACCTCGTCGCCGCGGAATGGGACGGACATCCGTACGAGGATGGTTGGCTGGCGCTGATCGGCAACGCCATGCGCGGCGGCCCGGACACGCCGCAGAAAGCGGTGTTCTTCATGTTCGGCGGCTCCGGCTGGCTCGATCTGTACCTGCACGACAACATCGCCGTCGACCGCATCGGCCAGCCGCTGCCGATGCAGGGCAGCTACAGCACCGCGCCGGTCGGCGTGCGCGCGCTGAAGACCGCACCGCCGCTGCCGTTCGGCGTGAAACCGATCGCGGCGAAGGACGTGCAGGATGCGGTGATCGCCAACGCCGGCGCGCGGCCATGGGATCGCGACGACATCGATCGCCGGATCCTCGCCGACACCATCGAGGGCCGCGGCGAGATCATCGACAGCGAGCAGGAAGTCGGCGGCTATCCGCAGCATCCGGAAACCCGCCAGCCCTTCGTCGAGGCCGACTGGGATCTGGCCACGATGGAACCGCGCAAGCCGCTGCCGCATCGCGAGCCGCTGCGCTGAGGCCGTGAAGACACCATGAACCCGATGCGTCGACGCGCGCTGCAGGCGGCGCTCGCGGCCGCCGGCGCGACGCTGGCGCCCACCCCGGCGCGGACCCGCGACACGCCGATCGCCCGCACCCGCAGCGGACGCGTACACGGCCTGCGCGATACGCACGCAACGGCGGCCGATGTGCTGCGTTTCCTGGGGATTCCCTACGGCGCGGGCACCGCGTCGACCCGTTTCCTGCCGCCGCGTCCGGAAGCATCGTGGCGCGGCGTGCGCGACGCCACGCAGTACGGCGCCTGCGCGCCGCAGACCGGGGCGCTCGGGCCGGGCGACGAGGATTGTCTCGTTCTCAACGTGTGGACGCCGGGGCTGCGCGATGGCGCGAAACGCCCGGTGCTCGTCTATGTCCACGGGGGCGCCTACAACACCGGCTCCGGCAGCGATCCGCTGTACGACGGCGCGCGTCTGTGCCGGCGCGGCGATGTCGTGGTGGTCACGCTCAATCACCGGCTGAATCTGTTCGGCTATCTGTACCTGGGCGAATTCGACGCGCGTCATGCCGATTCCGGCAACGTCGGTCAGCTCGACCTGATCGCCGCGCTGCGCTGGGTGCGCGAGCACGCGGCGGAATTCGGCGGCGACGCGGACAACATCACCCTCTTCGGCCAGTCCGGCGGCGGCGCCAAGATCGCCACCCTGATGGCGATGCCCGAAGCCGCGGGACTGTTCCATCGCGCGATGACCATGAGCGGACAACAGGTCACCGCCGCCGGTCCGCGCGCGGCCGCGCAGCGCGCGCGATGCTTCCTCGAAGCGCTGGGACTCGCGCCCGACCGGCTCGATGCGCTGCGCACGCTGCCCATCGATGTCCTGCTGCAGGCCGCGAAGATCCGCGACCCGTCGCGGGTCGAGGACATGCGCCTGTACTTCGGCCCGGTGCTCGATGGACGCAGTCTGCCGCGACATCCGTTCCATCCCGATGCTCCGCCGCAGTCGGCCGGCATTCCGATGATCATCGGCAACACCCGCGATGAGACCCGCGCCTTCCTCGGCGACGATCCGACGAACCACACGCTGGACTGGGCGGATCTGCCGGAACGCCTGCGCCGCCAGCAATACGTCGATCTGCCGGTCGAGACGGTCATCGCCGAATATCGCCGGTGGCATCCCGACTGGACGCCCTCGCGGATCGTCTTCGCCGCCACCACCGCCGGGCGCTCCTGGCGCGGCGCGGTCCTGGAAGCGGAGGCCCGCGCCCGCCAGGGCGCGCCCACCTGGGTGTACCAGCTCGATTTCCCCTCGCCGCTCGACGGCGGCCGATTCGGCGCGATGCATACCCTCGACATCCCGCTGGTGTTCGACACCATCCGCCAACCGGGTTCCCGGACCGGCGAGAGCGACGCGGCCCAGCGCGTGGCCGATACGATGAGCACGGCGCTCCTCGCGTTCGCGCGTCATGGCGACCCCAATCATCCCGGCCTCGCGCACTGGCCGTGTTACGACCTCGAACGCCGGGCGACCATGCTGTTCGACACGGATTCCCGCGTCGTCGACGATCCGCGCGGCGACGAACGCCGGCTCTACGAGCGCGCGCCCTTCCTCCAGCGCGGTACCTTCTGAGCGAACCCATCGCGCGGACGCCGGCATGCGTCATCGGCGGGGATGCGGAAAAGAAAAGACGGTGCCGCCCCGCACCTCCGGGACGACACCGCCAAGGGGGACGCCAGCGTCCGGCGTCGGGGAGGGAATCAGAACGTGTAGCGCGCGCCCACGAAGAACTGCCGGCCGGTGTGGTGATAGACCGAGGCCCGATCGCCGTTCGAGTCCACGAACTGGTCGTTGAATTCGTCGGTCAGGTTGAGCCCCTCCAGCGTGAGCGTGAGGTGATCGTTGACCGTGTAGGTGAACGAGGCATCGACGTTGAACGTCTCGCGCTTGCCCTCGACATCGTTGCCGTTGCGACCGGGCACCACCTGCAGATAGTCGTCGCGGTACGAACCCGAAACGCGCGCACTGAAACGCTTGTTCTCGTAGTACAGCGTCGCGTTGTAGGCGTCCGGCGACAGGTTCACCAGATTGTCGGTCACGTACAGGCTGCTGGTGGGCGAGATCGCGTAGTCGATCTCCGATTCGACGTGGGTGTAGTTCGCGAGCAGGCCGAAACCGCTCCACCAGCCGGGCAGGAAGGTGAACGGCTGCTGGTAGTTGATCTCGAAGCCGCGCAGCGGACCGCCCGGGGTGTTCACCGGCGAGGTGATGTCGAACGGGGTGTCCGCCGGCAGTCCCACCGGAGTCAGCAGTTCCAGCGGCAGACCGGTGGTGTTGAAGGGCCGGTTTTCGCGCAGCGTCTGGATGTAGCTGTCGATGTCCTTGTAGAAGAACGCGACGCCCAGCAGCGCATTGTCGGCGAAATACCATTCCGCGGACAGGTCGTAGGTCGTGGCCCGGAACGGATCGAGCATCGGATTGCCGGTGGTGATCGTGCGCAGCGTGGTGTTGACCGTGCCGCCCGGATTGAGGTTCGGCAGTTGCGGCCGCGCCATCACCTTGGCCGCGCCGAAACGCAGCACGAGATCGTCGCGCAGGTCCCAGGCCAGATTCAGCGAAGGCAGCCAGTCGTCGTAATTGTTGGTGACCACGACTTCGCTGCCGCCGCCGGTGGCGAGATAACCGGTGGCCGCGACATCGGTGGCGGCATAGCGGACGCCGACGTTGCCGCGCAGACGACGACCGACGAACTCGCTGTCGAAGTCCATCTGCACGTAGCCGCCCTGATCGGTCTCGACCACGCCGAAATTGTTGCCGCGCGCGTTGCCGACGGTGATGCTGCCGAGACGGAAGTCGTCGCCGTCGCCGGTGGTCCCCGGGGTCGGATCGCAGTTGCAGTAGATGTCGAACAGACGCGCGATCGCGTTCAGATCGGGAATCAGCCAGCCGTTGGCGTTGCCGCCCGGCTGGCCGAGCCCGGAACCGAAACCGCGGAACGTCCGCGTGATGTCGGTGACGCTGACGCCGACCGGAAGAGCGGGCACCCGGGTTTCGTTGGCACGCCGGAACTCGAAGGTGTCGAAACCGTATTCCTTCCAGACCAGACCGCCCTTGAGCGAAATCGATTCGTTCAGGTCGAAGATGAGGTTGAAGCGCGCATTGTCGTAACTGTTGTCCGCACCCAGCGGGCGAATGCGGATTTCCGAGCCGGTCGAATTCGACGCCGGACTGTTGATCCACTGCCACGCGGTCGGACTGTTGACGTCGAACGGATAGGTGATGCGCGGCGTGCGGTCGTTGCCGCGGAAATCCCACGAGTAGCCATCGACGTTCTGGATATCCAGCGTCACCGTGGTCTGGGTGGGATTGCGGAATTCGGATTTCGACGTGCCGGCCTGGGCGTTGAACGACAGCCGATCGCTCAGGCGGGTCTGCAGGTCGAAACCGATCTGGGTGAAGGTGGTGTCGAGCGCGTCGAAACGCGATTCAGAACGCACGTCGACATTGTTGAACACGCCGTAGACCAGGTTGCCGCGGGCATCGACTTCGGCCGCGACCACTTCGGTCTGCGGCTTGCCGCCCTGCGCGGCGGTGCGGCTGAAGGAAATCGTTTCGAGGAAATCCTCCTGCCGGGTCGCTTCGAGCTTGGAGTACAGCGCATCCACCGACAGCGTGGTGTCGTCGTTGATGCGGAACTGGAAGCTGCCGGTCACGCCGGTGCGCTTCTGCTCGTGGGTCAGCCGGCCATAGCGCGGCAGACGCGGATGGAACACGCCCGGCGCCATCGCGGTGCTGTACGCGGCGACGTTGCCGGCGGTATTCGTCGGACGGGCGATGCCGGTGGCGCAGTTCGCCGCCGACGAACCGGGCGCGGTCGAGGCCGGCGTCACGCCCACCGGGCTGCAGAAGCCGCCCGAGGCACTGCTCGGCTCCCAACGCACCGCGCTGAATCCTTCCTCGAGAAGACCGCGTTCGCTGTAGGCCACCGACAGGGACGCACCGACCCTGCCGTCCGCCCAGGTATTGCTGATCAGGCCGGCGATGCGCGGATCCCAGGAGCCGGACAGATCGTTGTAGCTCATCTGGCCGTTCACCGTCGCGGTGAATTTGCGGTAATCGAACGGCCGCCCCGTGCGCAGATCGACGGTCGCGCCGAGCGAACCCTCGTCGACTTCGGCCGACTGGGTCTTGCGCACCGTGAGGTTGTTGAACAGTTCCGATGCGAAGACGTTGAAGTCGAAACCGCGCCCGCGGTTGGCGCCGCCGGAACTGTCGGTGCCGCCTGTGGTGGACAGCGCCTCCATGCCGTTGAGGCGCACCCGGGTGAAATCCGGGCCGAGGCCGCGGACCGTGATCGAGCGGCCTTCGCCGGCGTCGCGATCGATCGAGACGCCCGGGATGCGCTGCAGCGATTCGGCGAGATTCTGGTCGGGGAACTTGCCGATGTCCTCGGCGACGATGGCGTCGATCTGCTCCGCCGAATCGCGCTTCTCGTCGAGCGCCTTGATCAGGCTCGCACGGAAGCCGACGACGTTGATCGTGTCGAGTTCCTCGCCGCTGGCTTCGGCCTGCCCTGCCTGCTCCGTGCCGGCCGTTTCGGCGCCGGTCTGCTGCGCGGTCGCGGCGAACGCGGACCATTGCAAGGCCAGACCGATCGATGCCGCCAGCATGGTAACCGGTGTCTTTTTCTTGCCATCTTGCCTGTGCATCGACATCCCCTCTCACGGAATATTGGCGGAAACGCACGTTTTCGCGTTGTCGTCGGCGGGTTGCTGATCCGCTCTGTCGGAGTAAAATGACACCGCTGGCCAAAAACTAGCAAAACGTCGGGGGCATTGCATGCTGCGCCGCAGCACACCCCCGGCCCTCCGGAGGCCGCAATGACAGATCGGATCGTGTGTTTCGGCGAAGTCCTGCTCCGCCTCGCCGCCCCGGGGCGGCAATTGCTCCTGCAGAGCCCCCTGCTCGATGTCCACATCGGCGGCGCCGAAGCCAACGTCGCGGTCTCCCTCGCCCGTTTCGGTCACTGCAGCGAACTGCTCGGGACGCTCGCGGACAACGCGCTCGGCGACGCCGCCCTGGGCGAACTGCGTCGTCACGGTGTCAGGGTCGACCGCCTCCGCCGGACCGAAGGCCGCATGGGACTCTATTTCCTGACCCACGGCGCGGCGCTGCGCCCCAGCGAGGTGCTCTACGACCGGGCCGGCTCCGCCTTCGCGACCGCAACACCCGCGGACTACGACTGGCCTCGCCTGCTGTCCGGCGCCCGTCTGTTCCACCTCTCCGGGGTGACGCCCGCCCTCGGCCGCGCCTCGGCGGACACCGCCATCGCCGCCGCCCGCGCAGCCCGCGCCGCCGGTGCCATGGTGTCCTTCGACGGCAACTTCCGGGCCAAGCTCTGGGCCGCCTGGGACAGCGATCCGGGGACGATCCTGCATGCGCTCGTCGGTCAGGCCGACATCGCCTTCGCCGATTATCGCGACATCGGCGTGATCCTCGGCGAAGACCCGCAGATCACCGGCGAACCGGAAGCACGCTTCGCCGCCGCCGCCGCGCGCGCCTTCGCCGCGTTCCCCGATCTACGGCGGATCGCGACCACCGTCCGGATCCAGCACAGCGTCGACGACCACAGCATGAGCGCGCTGATGGCAACCCGCGCGGGCGAGTTGCATGCGACACCGACCCGGCCCCTGCACGGGATCGTCGACCGGATCGGCGCCGGCGACGCCTTCGCCGCCGGCGTCCTGCACGGGCTGCTGTCGGGCATGGAGGATGCCGAGAGTCTGCGTTTCGGTCTGGCCGCCGCCTGCCTGAAGCACAGCATCCCCGGCGACTTCAATCTGGCCGCCGCCGCGGACGTGCGCGCGCTCATGCACGACGAACGTCTGGATGTGCGGCGATGAGTGGCCAAGACACCGTCCGCATCGATGCCGCGAAGGCGCCCGACTATCTCGCGCAACCCGACGTGTTCGCGGTGGGCGGGTCGTGGATGGCGCTGGCGGAACGGTTGCAGGCGAAGGACTGGGGCGGGATCGCGACCCTCGCGCGCGGCGTCCGCCACCGCTGACGGTGGCGCGGGCATCCGGCCCGATGCGGCGTGGTATGATGCGCGGCTGCGCTCCCGGCCATCGGCATCATGCCGCGGCGGAAGCCGCACACCTATGGTGGCCCCGTCGGCCCCTCGCGACGCTAGATCGAAAACCCCGCCAGGGCCGGAAGGCAGCAACGGTATTGATCGATGCGGGTGCCGAGGTCAGCCGGCGGGGCCATCGCCATTTCGTGGGCTCCGCCCATGATTCCCAACGTATGCACAGCGAACCTTGGGCCCTGGCGCGGACTTCCGACCCCCGCCCGCTGCGCGAGCCTCCCCTTGCCAAGGGGCTCAAAAACACCTCCCGAAGCCACAGATTGCAATTGCATCCGTCGATCCGAATGGCTCACGCCGGCGGGCAATGAATGGCTGGACCGGAGAGCGGAAAAGCGATGCGCTCTCCATTCCGGACCAACGCCCGCTATTTCGCATCCGACCGGTGCGGATGCAGCCACGACGCATCGCCATCGGCGTAACGCTCGTGCTTCCAGATCGGCACGCGCGATTTCACTTCGTCGATGATCCATCGACAGGCCGCGAACGCGGCGTCGCGATGCGCGGCGCTAACGCCGACCCAGACCGCGAGATCGCCGACCGCGAGTTCGCCCACACGATGCACGCAGGCGGCATCGGCGATGGCGAATCTGGCCAGTGCATCATCGACGATCTTCGCGCCTTCGGACTCCGCCAGCGCGACGTAGGCCTCGTAACGCAGCCCCAGCGCGGCGCGGCCGTCATTGTGATCGCGCACCCAGCCTTCGAAGCTGGCGTAGGCACCGGCGTCCGCACGCAGCAGGCGGGCGCGCAACGGCGCGATATCGAAAGGGGCCTCGGTGATCCAGAAGCGGGGCATCCTCTCAGCCTCCGCTCACGGGCGGAATGAAGGCGACTTCGGCGCCGTCGGCGGGCACGTCGTCCCAGCGCGCGAAGCCGCCGTTCAGCGCCACGCGCAGACGCTCGACCGGCAGCGCGAATCCGTACCTGGCCTGCAAGGCCAGATAGAGCGCGCGCAGATCGCCGTCGTGCTCGACCGTCTCGCGTTCGACACCCGCGGCATCGCGCAGACTCGCGAAATACAGCACGTTGCAGGTCGTCATCGGTCGCCCGGCCCTTCGACGCGGCCGAAATCGCGCTTGCCGCCATGCTTGGCGCGCAGCTTCGCCGGCCCCAGCACGATCGCGTGCGACAACGCCTTGCACATGTCGTAGACGGTCAGCGCGGCGATCGTGGCGCCGGTCATCGCTTCCATCTCGACGCCGGTGCGATGGACCGTCTTCACGGTGCAGACGATCTCGAGCTGGCGTTCGCCGCGCCAGTCGATGGCGATGAGGATCCCGTCGATCGGCAGCGGATGACAGAACGGGATCAGCTCGTGGGTGCGCTTGACGGCCATCGTGCCGGCCACGATCGCGGTGTCGACCACCCCGCCCTTCGCGCTTTTCAGCCCGGTCCTGCGCAGCTGCGCGGCGACCGCCGCGGGGAACGTCACCCGGCATTCGGCCGTGGCGGCGCGGGCGGTGACCGCCTTCGCGGACACGTCGACCATCGCCGGCCGGCCGGACGCGTCGAGATGGGTCAATCCGACCGGCGTCCCCGGTGTTTTCTTCGTCTCTTTCAAACGGCGATTCTCCAGGACAGGGCACACGCCGGCGCCGCCGGTGCGGAGAGGACATCCGGCACCCGGCGCCCGTCTCGAAGCCGCGCGGCGTGCGCCGGCAGACCGTCGGCTTGGGCGCGTGTCGCAGACGCCATGCGCTCAGCCTCCGATCAGGAACATTTCGACGCGCTTGCGCGGACGCGCGTATCCGTTGCGCAATTCGCTGTAGCGGTCGACACGGCCTCGCCACAGGTCCGCGAGCCGTTCGGCGAACGCGCGATCGTCGCCGAGCGAAGGCCGGAGATCCGTGCCCTCCGCGGCGAACAGGCAGGTGTAGAGCCGGCCGTCGGCGGCGACGCGGGCGCGGTGGCAATCACCGCAGAACGGCTCGGAAATCGAGCTGACGAAGCCGACCTCGCCGGCGCCGTCGTCGAAGGCATGCCGGGTCGCGACTTCACCGCGGTACTGCGGGCCGAGCGGGTGCAGCGGCCAGCGCGCGTGGATGCGATCGCGCAGTTCGGACGAAGGCACCACCCGGGCGTGCTGCCAGTCGTTGCAGGTGCCCACGTCCATGTATTCGATGAAACGGACGATGTGCCCGTGCCTGCGCGCGAACGCGACGAGCGGCAGGGCCTGATCGTCGTTGACGCCACGCTGGATCACGCTGTTGAGCTTGATCCGCACGAAACCGGCGTCCTGTGCCGCCGCGATGCCCCGCAACACGTCGTCCAGCATGCCGCGTCCACCGGACAACGCGGCGAACTGCGCCGGATCGAGGCTGTCGAGACTGACCGTCACCCGACGCAGGCCGGCCTCGCGCAGCGCCTGCGCCTGCGCGGCGAGCAGACTGCCGTTGGTGGTGAGGGCGATGTCGTCGAGACCGTCGATCGCCGCCAATCGCGCGATGAGGTCCGGCAGACGCCGGCGCAGCAGCGGTTCGCCACCGGTGATCCGCAGTTTGCGCACGCCGACCCGCACGAAGCCGCGCACCAGACGATCGATCTCGTCGAACGACAGTCGCGATGCCGCGTCCAGGCCATGATCCTCCGGCACCCGGTCCGCGGGCATGCAGTACGGACAACGGAAGTTGCAGGCCTCGATCACCGACAGGCGCAGGTCGCGCAGGGGGCGACCGAGGACATCCTGCGGCAGATCGGCGGGGCGAGGAATGGCGTTCATCGTCGGTGCGTTGCGCGGATCACGCCGGAAAAGAGGCGGTCGCGACCGGCCCGGTTGCGTCGAACGGCACCGCCCGCGCCGCGGTCGGTTCGGCCAGCGGCAGGCATTCGCCCGGATCGGCGACACGGTAACCGCGCGCCTTCAGCGCCTGGCCTTCGGCGGCGCCGACGTAGTGGTAAAGCACGCAGCGTTCGAGCAACGCCCCGGGATACTCGCGCTCCAGATCCTCGATCCCGCTGTGCGAGGGATTGCCGCGCAGCGCGCAATCGTGGGCGACCAGTTCGCCGGCATCGGCCATCTTCGCCAACGTTTCCGGAATCGGCCGGGTGTCTCCGGTCCAGACCACACTGCCGCGCAGACGGAGCCCGTAGGCGGTCCGCGGCCAGTGATGGCGGGCCTCGAACGTCTCCAGACGCACGCCGTCGTGCCAGAAGGCATCGCCGACCGGGATCACCTGGAAGGCGTCCCAGAGATTGGCGCCACCCTCGGCCAGCACGTTCGGGTAATCGCCGACCCGCCGGTGCAGCAACGGCAGCACGTCCGCAGGCACGTACAGACGGGTCCGCCCGCACCGCGCGGGGTCGAAGAAGGCATCGACGAACAGCCGCTCGAAACCGGCGATGTGATCGAGATGGGCGTGGGTGACGAACAGCGCCCGCGGCGCTTCGCCGTAGCGCGACAGATACGCGGTCAGACCTTCGGCGCCGCAATCGATCGTCAGCCACGGTCGACCGTCGCGCTCGATGGTCGCCATCGCCGAGCCGAGTTCGACCGCCGACGCATTGCCGACGCCGTGAAAGCGCAAAGCCCAACTCATCCGTTCCGTCCGCCTCAGGTGCCGCGTTGCCACTGCGCATCGTACGCGCTGCGCAGCGTGGCGTAATCCTTTTCCACCGCGTCGAGCGGACGCGCGCCGCGCAGCTTGAGCAGCGAACGGTGCAGACGGGCGAGATTGGCCTCGCGCCAGGCGGTGGCGGGAATCCGCAGCTGGCTGCGATCGACATCGATCGCCCAGCCGCCGCCGCGGGCGTCGAACAGCAGGTTGTGGGCGTTGAGATCGGCGTGGTCGAGCCCGCCACGGTGCAGCCGGGCGATCAATCGTCCGGCCTGCGCCCAGGGCGCCGCCGCGCCGTCGCTGGCGGCCAGATCGGCCAGCGCACGCACGTCCATCAGACGTTCGAGCAGGATCCCCGCGCGGTAGTGCAGCCCCTCGCGCCAGTAGATCGCGGCGATCGGCCGCGGCACCGGCAGACCGCGACGCAACAGCTCGCGCAGCAGGCGGAATTCCTCGAAGCTGCGGATGCGCGCGGCGCCGCGCCACAGATGACGGTCGCGGCTGAATCGGGCGGCCAGGCCGCCGCGCAGGTAGTGCCGCAGCACCGCCGGCCCGAAACCGCCCTCGTCGGCCCCGCCGTGGACGAACCAGGCCGCACCGCGACCACCGCTGCCGACCGCCTGCGCCCGCTCGCCCCACCAGCGCGGATCGAACCATCCCGGTACGGGCACATGGCCGCCGGCTTGCCGCAGACGCTCGGCGTCGAACAGAATCGCGCCACCCGCCCTCGTTCCGCCGGCATCACGGAACGGCATCAGGCTTTCGCTGGCGTCGAAGGCGACCATTGGCCGAGTCTATCAATTGCACGAGACAACACTTCAATCGATCTGCCTCCTGCGCCTGTCGGCGCTCGGAGACGTGACCCATGTCCTGCCCCTGGTGCGGACGCTGCGCCGGGCCTGGCCCGAAGTCTCCCTGACCTGGGTGATCGGCAGGGGCGAGCGCAAGCTGCTCGAAGGCCTGCCGGGCGTGGAATTCCTCGTCTACGACAAGGCCAGCGGGCTGGCGGGCATGCGCGCCCTGCGCCGCGAACTCGCCGGGCGCCGCTTCGACGCGTTGCTGCAGATGCAGGTGGCTGCACGGGCCAACCTGCTCTCGGCGTTCCTACCCGCGAAACGGCGGATCGGTTACGACAAGTCCCGCTCGAAGGACCTGCACGGCCTGTTCGTCAACGAACGCATCCCGGACCGTCCGGGGATCCATGTGCTCGACGCCATCGGCAGCTTCTGCGAGCCGCTCGGCCTGCAACAGACCGAGGTCGTCTGGGACCTGCCCGTCCCGGACGAGGCCCGGGCCTGGGCGCGGGCGCAATGGCCGGAGGACGGCACGCCGACCCTGGCGATCTCGCCCTGCTCCAGCCACGCACGGCGCAACTGGCGCGCCGAACGCTACGCCGCGGTGGCCGATCACGCGCGCGACCGCGGCTGGCGCATCGCGCTGCTCGGCGGCCGCAGCGCGCTGGAACGCAACACCGCCGACGCGATCCTCGCCGCGATGCGCCCCTCCGCCGGTGACGACGCGGTGCTGGACCTGGTCGGCAAGGACACCCTCAAACAGCTTCCCGCCCTGCTCGAACGCGCCGACCTGTTGATGACACCCGACTCCGGCCCGATGCACATCGCCAACGCCATGGGCACGAAGGTCCTGGGCCTGCACGCGGCCAGCAACCCGCGCCGCAGCGGCCCGTATTCGGACGTCCGCTACTGCGTCGACCGCTACGACGACGCCGCGCGGAAATACCTCGGCAAATCCGCCGCCGAACTGCGCTGGGGCACCAAGATCGAACACGACGGGGTGATGGATCTGGTGACGGTCGAGGACGGGATCGCGGCGTTCGAGCGTTACGCTTCACGGCGCTGAGACGGCCCGGGCGCATGGAAGAGCGCATTCGCGAAGAGTCGGCCGAAGCCGAAGCCGAGTCCGATCGCCTGCGCCGCGCGAGCGACGATGTGCTGATGCGGATCGGCCGCAATCTGCTGGTGTACCAGCGGATCGAGACCAATCTGAAACAACTCGCCGCCGCCAGGCAGCCGCTGACGCTTGAGCCGAAGATGAAATGCGGCCCACTCGATCAGATCGCCGGACATCGTGCGCGGATCGAACGAGACACTCTCGGACGGGCGCTTCCGAAGGCATTCATCGACACCGGCAAGCCGGATACCGAAGACGACAACGCCGCGCCTCTCCGAGTCATCCTGTCCTCTCGCATCACGTTCGACGACACCCCCGAATTCCGCGAATGGCTGAAGGAATGGCAGACGGCAGTGGTCGATGCCCGCAATCAGCTTGCGCATGGGTTCCTGGACACCTTCGACATCGACAACATCGCAGGCTGTGAGCAGGCCTGCCGCAAACTCGATGACGCGGAAGAAATCGCGCTGCGCTTCCTGCACTGGTTACGCTCGTGTATTGAACGCCAGGCGGAGACATGGGTGATCGCGAACGATTTTCTCCGTTCTGACGCTTTCCTGACCGAACTGTCTTCCAGACGCACGCTCGACGCCTTGGCAAGCGCACTCGGCACGGCAGCGCAACGCCTTGGTCGGCCCGACGGTTGGTGCGTCTACGATCAAGCGGACCAAGCGATCAGGGCCACCGAAGGCGACCTGGTTGCCGAAGTGCTCGATTGCGGCCACTTCCGGACATTGCAGGAAGCAGCAAGAACGACCGGCGCTTTCGCCTGGCACGAAGAAAAAACCAGCAAAGGAAGACGTTGGTTGTTCCGATGGCAACCAAGCGAATGAGCGGGCGCAACGCACCTCAGCGTGCGCGATCGCCTTCCACCCCGATCCGCAACCGCCGCCAGATCGACAACCGGGTCCGCTGACGCCGGCGTTCGCGATAGACCGCCGCGACCAGCGCCAGCAACAGGATCGCAGCCGTCATCGCGATCTGCGGCGCGGTCCAGGTCGGGGGGGCGTCCTGCCAACGCATCCACCGCCACGAACACCAGACAGGCCGCCGCGCTGTTGCAGGCGAGGCGGCAGAGGACCTTCATCCGGTTCATGACCGCACGCGCGTCCGGGTCCATCGCTTCGATGTATTGATGATGCGACCGGGCGACGGGCTCAGCGCGAGCCCGAGCGCATAGGCTCCGGCGAACCAGGTCGGCAGGGGGAGTTCCGGTGCCTGCGCGCGCTGGGCGTGCGGCCTTCGGAAAAACGCAGTGCGAGCGCGGTCGGCAGCGACCCGCCCGGACTGAGCCAAGCGAGCAGGTCATCGTAAAGCCGGGAATCCCGCGCCCTGCGTTCGCGCATGGGAGGCCCGGCCGAAGGCCTCAGGGGGCGGCGTGCCCGGCGCGATAGTCCTGGTAGGACTTTTCTTCCACGTAGGACGAACCCAGCGCGA
>JAYRTK010000035.1:0-16724 GCA_041919595.1 Lysobacteraceae bacterium | reverse complement strand
GCCGACTATCTCCGAGGCATCGACCGTGGACAGCAGGGTCGCGCAGACCGAGGCCTCGGTCGGGCCATAGTGATTGCACAGCGTCACCCGGCCGCCGGTGATCGCGGCGAAACGGCGCACCTGCTCCACCGGCACGCTCTCGCCGCCGATCATCATCAGGTTCAGCGCCGGCAGCAGCGGTTCCTGCGTGTCGCGCGACGACCAGCCTTCGCTCCAGCGTCGCCACAGCGCGGCCGGGGCGTCGATCGCGGTCACCGCATGCTCGCGACAGAAACGCTCGAGCTCGAACGGGCCCAGTTCGGTCGGCGCCGGATGCAGCACCAGCGCCGAGCCGCAGGCCAGCGCCGGGAACACGTCGCCGACCGAAGCGTCGAAGATCAGCGGCGGGATCATCAGCAAGCGCTGCCCGTCGAAGCGATGCCGGGCCAGGAACCCCAGCACCAGATTCACCGCGCCGCGATGTTCGACCAGCACGCCCTTCGGCACGCCGGTGGAGCCCGAGGTGTAGATCAGATACGCCGCATCGTCGGCGCCGGTCGCATCGTCGGGCGGCGTGGCGATCGCGGGGATCTCCGCGATCGCGAGCAGCGCAGGGCCGCCGTCCGCCGACAGCGTCTGCGCGCGTCCGGCGAGCGCCGACGGCACCAGCAGCGCACGCGCGCCGGCATCGTCGAGCAGGAACCGCAGGCGATCGTCCGGGCTGCCCGGGTCCAGCGGCAGATAGGCCGCGCCCGCGGAGAGGATGCCGAACAGCGCGATCACCGCCTCCGCGGAACGATCCGCGAGCAGCGCCACACGATCGCCACGACCGATGCCGCGGGCGCGCAGCGCGGCGGCGATGCCGTGCGCCCGCTGCGCCACCTCGGCGTAGCGCCAGGATCGCGCGGGCTCGACCAGCGCCACCGCCTCCGGCGTCCGTGCCGCCTGTCGCGCGAACAGACCATGCAGGGTCGGCGCCTCGGCCACCGGCGCCGGGCCGCCGTCGCCCAGCGCGAGCAGTTCGGCGCGTTCGTCGTCGCCCAGCAGCGGCAGGGTCGACAACGGCCGATCCGGCGCCTCGATCGCGCCGCGCAGCAGCGCCACGAAACGCGCGGACAGGCGTTCGATCGTCGTGGCGTCGAACAGTTCGGTGCTGTAGTCGAACAACGCTTCGAGCGTCTCCGGACTTTCGGTCACCGACAGCGTGATCTCGAAGCGTGCGGTGTCGTTCTCCGGATCGAACCAGGTGCCGCGCGCGTCGCCGAGGCGCATGGGCTCGCCACCTCCGCCCTGCAGCACGAACAGCGTCTGGAACAGCGGCGTGCGTCCGGGCGCGCGCTCCGGCGCGAGTCGTTCGATCACCCGGTCCAGCGGCGCCTCGGCGTTCTCCAGCGCATGCAGCGTCTGCGTGCGGGCGCGCGCCAGCGCTGCGCGGAAGGACGGGTCGTCGGCGAAATTCGCGCGCAGCGCCAGGGTGTTCACGAACAGGCCGACCAGTTCGGCATCGCCGGGCGTGCCGCGGTTGGTCACCGGACTGCCGACGACGATGTCCTCGTCGCCGGACCAGCGTGCGAGCAGCGTCTGGAACGCGCACAGCAACGCCATGAACAGGGTCGCGCCTTCGCGCCGCGCCAGTTCGCCCAGCGGGGCCCGCAGCGCCGTCGGAATGCGGAAATGATGGCGTGCACCGGCGGCGGACAACTGCGCGGCGCGCGGCCGATCGGTCGGCAGATCGAGCAACCCGCGGGTACCGGAAAGCGCCTCGGCCCAATACGCCAGTTGGCGCTCGATGCCGCGGGCATGTTCCGGCTGCGACCAGCGCAGGACGACATCGGCGAAACCGCGCGGCGGCGGCGGCGCGTCGGGCGCGCGGCCGGCGGCGAACGCGGTGTAGTGCGCGACCAGATCCTGCTGCAGCACGCCGAACGACCAGGCGTCGGTGACGATGTGATGAGTGACGATCAACAGATCGTGCGTGGTCGGCCCATGCTTCACCAGCACGGCGCGCAGCAACGGCGGGTTCGCCAGATCGAACGGCCGCACGGACTCCACCGCGAGCAGACGCGCGGCTTCGGCCTCGCGCTCCGCTTCAGCCAACGCCGAGAGATCGAACGTGCGCAGGGCGAACGTCGCGTCCGCACGCACCGTCTGCACCGGTTCGCCGGCGCGTTCGGAGAAGGCCATGCGCAGCGCATCATGGCGCGCGACCAGCGCTTCCAGCGCGCGCGCGAGCGCGTCCGCATCGAGCGCCCCTTGCAGCCGGTGAGGATGGTGGATGTGATACGACCCGGTGCCGGGCTGCAGACGCTCGAACACCCAGATCTGACGCTGCGCCGGGGTCAGGGGCAGGATCTGTCCGGGCTCGGCGCGGGGTTCCGGTGCCGTCTCGACGGGCGTGGCCTTGGCTGCGGCGCGCTGCGCCAGCGTGCGCAGCAGCAGCTCGCGCTGCTGCGGGCTCAGCCGCGCCAGCCGCTCGTCGAGCGAACCTCCCGACGGCGCGCCGGCCGGCGAATCAATGGACGAAGTCATGCGCGTCTCACCCTGTTCCGACCGACGCCCGTCAATCGGCGAGCAGCGAACGGATGTCCTCTTCGGACATCCCTTCGAGTTGCTGCAGCATGCCGGCGAGATCGTCCTCGCCGATGTTCTGCATGCGCTGCTGCATCAGCCGTTCGGCGAATCCCGCCACCGTCGGCGCCTCGAACATCATCCGCAGGGTGATGTCGGGGCCCAGCGCGGCCTGCATCCGGGTCACGAGTTGGGTGGCGAGCAGCGAATGTCCGCCCAGATCGAAGAAATCGTCGTGGATGCCGACCCGGGGCTGGCCCAGCACTTCGGCCCACAGCGACGCCAGCAGTTCCTCTTCGGCGTTGCGCGGTGCGACGTATTCGCCGCCACCGAAGGCCTCGGCCTCGGGCGCGGGCAGCGCGCGACGGTCGACCTTGCCGTTCGGCGTCAGCGGCAGCGCGTCGAGCGTCACGAAGGCCGCGGGCATCATGTAGTCCGGGAGCCGTTCGCGCAGGCGCGTGCGCAGCTCCGCGATGTCGATGCCGCCGCCGGCGGTGGTCGCAGCGTCCGTCGTCAGATAGGCGACCAGCCGCTTGTCGCCCGGACGATCCTCGCGGCAGATCACCACCGCCTGCGCGACCTGCGTGCTCAGCGCCAGCACCGATTCGATTTCGCCCAGCTCGATCCGGAAGCCGCGCAGCTTGACCTGATGGTCGATGCGTCCCAACGCTTCGAGCCGGCCGTCGCGACGCCAGCGCGCGAGATCGCCGGTGCGATAGAGCCGCGCGCCGGGACGCGGACCGAACGGATCGTCGATGAACTTCTCGGTGGTCAATTCGGGGCGATCGAGGTAATCCAGGGCGACGCCGAGACCACCGATCAGCAACTCGCCGGGAATGCCGGCCGGCAGCAGTTGCAGGTGCCTGTCGACGATGTAGACCTCGGTGTTCGCGATCGGATGACCGATCGCGACCGGGCCGGTGCCCGGGGCGACGCGTTCGAGCGTCGACCAGACCGTGGTCTCGGTCGGGCCATAGACGTTCCACAGTTCGGCGCCGCAACCGAGCAGACGATCGGCGAGCTCGCGCGGCAGGGCTTCGCCGCCGCAGAGCATGCGCAACCCCGCGCGTCCGGACCAGCCGGAGTCCAGCAGCATGCGCCAGGTGGCCGGCGTCGCCTGCAGCACGGTGGTGGCCGACGCCTCGAGCAGCGCCGCCAGCGCGACGCCATCGGCGGTGGTCGCGCGGTCGGCGAGCACGACGCGCGCACCGACGGTCAGCGGCAGCAGCAGTTCGAGCAGGGCGATATCGAACGACAGCGTGGTGATCGCGCACAGACGATCATCGGCACGCAGCCCGGGTTCGCGCGCCATCGAGGCGAGGAAATTCACCGCCGCGCGATGCGGAATGCGCACGCCCTTGGGCCGCCCGGTCGAGCCGGAGGTGAAGATCACGTAGGCCGGATCTTCGCCGGTCGCCTGCGCCGCGGAGCGCAGATCGTCTCCGGCGTCGACGGCGGACGGGGCGGCGAGCAGTTCGTCGACCGGCAGTGCGCGGTGCGCGCCCTGCGGAAGCTCCGCGAGCAGCGCGCGCTCGGTCAGGACCACCGGCGCGGCCGCGTCCTCGAGCATGAATCCGATGCGTTCGGCCGGAAACCCGGGATCCAGCGGCACGTAGGCCGCGCCGGATTCCAGCACGCCGAGCAACGCCGCCAGCATCCGCGGCGTGCGCTCGAGATACAGCCCGACCATCCGCCCGGGGCCGCAGCCCTCGGCGCGCAGACGCGCAGCGATGCGCGCGGCCTGCGCCTGCAGCACGGCATAGGACAGCACCTCGCCACCCTGCTCCACCGCGACCGCATCCGGCGTGCGCGCGGCCTGCGCCGCGAACATCGCATGGATCGTGGTCTCAGCCGGCAACGGTGCGGCGGTCGCGTTCCACTCGCGCAGCAGGCGCGCGCGCTCCTGCGGCGAGAGCAGATCCAGCTCGCGAACGCGCCGATCCGGCTCGGCCAGGGCCGAGCGCAGCAGTTGTTCGAGATGATCGGCGAAGGCCTCGACATAGCCGACATCGAACAGATCGGACGCGTATTCGATCAGCATCTCCAGCCCGTCGTCGCGCTCGCTCGCGAAGATCGACAGGTCGGCGCGCGCGGTGCCGGAATGCGTATCGGCGATGTCCACGGGCGTCAGCGTCAACCCGGGCAGGCCGATGTCCTGCACCGGGAAGTTCTGATAGAACAACATGGTCTGGAACAGCGGCGCATGGCTCAGGTCGCGCTCGATGTTCAGGGTTTCGAGCAACCGCTCGACCGGCAGATCCTGGTTCGCGTAGCTGTCGAGAGTCAGGGTCTTCACCTGCGCCAGCAGCTCGCGGAAACTCGGATTCGCCGAAAGATCGGCGCGCAGCGGCAGGGTGTTGATGAAGAAGCCGACCAGCGATTCCAGCTCGCGCTGCGGGCGGTTGGCGTTGCCGACGCCGACGACGATGTCGTCCTGCCCGGAATAGCGCGAGAGCAGCGCCTGGTACGCAGCGAGGAAGGCCATGAACGGCGTCGCGCCTTCCTGGCGGGCGAAGCGCTTCACCGCGTCGCACAGCGCGGCCGGAAGCGTCCGCTTGAGCACCGCGCCGCGATAGCTCTGCACCGCCGGGCGCGGACGATCGCCGGGCAGCTCCAGCACCGGCGGACGGTCCGGGAAGCGCGATTTCCAGTAGTCCAGCTGACGGGCCATGCCGTCGCCGTCCAGCGATTCCAGTTGCCACAGCGTGTAGTCGGCGTACTGGATCGGCAGTTCCGGCAGCGGCGAGGGCTCGCCGGCGTGGAAGGCGCGATACAACCGGGCGAGTTCGCCGTAGACGATGCCGAACGACCAGCCATCGACCGCGATGTGGTGAGCGCTGAGCAGCAGCAGATGATCGTCTTCGCCGATCCGCACCAGACTGGCGCGCAGGATCGGGCCGGAGACCAGATCGAACGGCGCGGCCGCGTCCTCGCGCGCCAGCGCGAAGGCCGCGGCTTCACACGCGGCAGTGTCGCCACGATCGGACACATCCACGCGCGCCAGCGTCAGCGGCGTCGCCGGCAGGATCCGCTGCCACGGACCCTGCGCGTCCTTGGGGAACACCGTGCGCAGGCTTTCGTGCCGGGCCAGGATCGCATCGAGCGCGCGCTGCAGCGCGTCGAGATCGAGCCGGCCGCGGAAACGCATCATCGAAGTGACGTTGTAGACGCTGTTGCCCGGCTCGAACTGGTCCAGGATCCACAGCCGCTGCTGTGCGGAAGACAGCGGCAGGCGTTCCGGCCGGGCACGCCGCCCGATGGTGCCGGCGGCCGCGGGAGCGGCTTCCGCCGCCCGCCGCGCAAGTTGCTGCATCAGCAGCGCGCGTTTCTCCGGCGACAACCCTGCCAGGCGTCGATCCAACTCACTCATGCGTCGCTCCGGCGCCTGCCGTGAGGCGCTGCATCAACTCGGCTTCGCTCAGTCCATCGCCGTCGCCCAGCAGGGCCGCCATCGCGGCGCGATCGGCGGCCTCGCATTCGGCCGCGACCCGCGAAGCCATCTGTTCCAGGGTCGGCGATTCGAACAGCACGCGCAGCGGGAGTTCGATGCCGAAGTCGTATTCGATCCGCGCCAGCATCTGCGTCGCCAGCAGCGAATGGCCGCCGAGATCGAAGAAATTCGCGCGCACGTCGATCTGCGGCAACCGCAGCAGATCCGCCCACAGCGCGACGAGCGCTTCCTCTTCGGGCGTGCGCGGCGCGAGCAGTTCGCCCCCCGCAGCGCCGCCCGCCTCCGGCACCGGCAGTGCGCGACGGTCGACCTTGCCGTTGGGCGTGAGCGGGAACGCGTCCAGCGCGACGAACGCCGCCGGCACCATGTATTCCGGCAGCGCGCGCTTGAGATGGGCGCGCAGTTCGGCAGTTTCAGGCGCTGCGCCCTCGTGGGTGAAATACGCGACCAGACGCGCGTCGCCTGGACTGTCCTCGCGGCAATGCACCACGACCTGGGTCATGCCCGGATACTGCGCGAGGACGGTTTCGATCTCGCCCAGTTCGATGCGGAAACCGCGCAGCTTGATCTGGTGATCAATGCGCCCGACCACCTGGACCGTGCCGTCGGGACGCCAGAACGCGAGATCGCCGGTCCGGTACAGTCGCGCGCCGGGCACCGTGGAGAACGGGTCGGCGATGAATTTCTCGGCGGTGAGATCGGGACGTCCGCGATAGCCCGCGGCGAGACCGTCGCCACCGATCAGCAATTCGCCGGGAACGCCGATCGGCAACGGCTGCATGTGTCGATCGACGATATGAATGCGGGTGTTGTCGACCGGCCGACCGACCAGGATGGGACCGGTCCCCGGCTCGACCCGGCACAAGGCCGAATAGACCGTGGTTTCGGTCGGGCCGTAGAGATTCCACAGCTCGCGGCCGAGCGGCATCAGGCGATCCGCCAGTTCGCGCGGCAGGGCCTCGCCGGTGGAGATGATGCGCAGCGACGGCTTGCCCGCCCAGCCCACGTCCAGCAGCATCCGCCAGGTCGCCGGCGTCGCCTGCATGATCGTGATCGGTTCGGCGTCGATGAGCCTGCGCAGGCGCAGACCGTCGCGCACGGTGTCGCGATCGACCAGGAGGATGCGCGCACCGACGGTGAGCGGAATCACCAACTCGGTCAGGGCGATGTCGAACGACAGCGTGCTGATCGCGCAGATGGTGTCGCCGGCATCCAGACCGGGTTCGCGCGCGATCGAGCGGATCAGATTGACCGCGGACTTCTGCCGGATCTCGACCCCCTTGGGCTTGCCGGTGGAACCGGACGTGAAGATCACGTAGGCCGGATCCGCGGGCCCGACGCCCGCGCCGGACAGGGGCGCCACCGGCGCCCCGAGCGGCGCATCCGCATCGACCACCACCACCGACGGTACCGCCGCCGGCAACGCGTCGCGCAGCGCGGGCTGGGTGACCAGCACCGGCGACTGCGACGTCTCGACCATGTACGCGAGTCGATCGATCGGATAGGCCGGATCCAGCGGCACGTAGGCGCCCCCGGCCTTGAGGATCGCGACCAGTCCGATCAGCATTTCGAGCGAACGTTCGACATACAGTCCGACCAGCACGCCCGGCTTCACGCCGGCGTCGCGCAGCGCCTGCGCCGCCGCATCGGCGCGGCGGTCGAGTTCGGCGTAAGTCATCGAGCGGGCACCGAAACGGACCGCCACCGCATCGGGCGTACGCGCGACCTGGGCCGCGATCAGTGCGGGAATGGTCGGGTCGTCCGGCAGCGCGCGGACGGTGTCGTTCCATCCGTCGATCTGCGCGCGCTCTTCGTCGGTGAGCAGCGGCAATCCGGAGACCGGCGCATCCGGCGTCTTCACCGCGGCCGCGAGCAGGCACAGGAGATGTCCGGCCATGCGCCGGATCGTCGCCTCGTCGTAGAGGTCGGTGGAATATTCGAACATCAGTTCGCGTTCGTGATGCGGATTCACGAACAGCATCAGATCGCCCTGCGCGGTCGACGGCCGGATCTCGCGGATCTGCGCGTCCTCCACCCGCAGTCCGTCGATCTCCGGGTCCCAGGTCGGGAAACTCTGGAAGAAATACATCGTCTGCGCGAACGGCGTGTAGCTGGTCGAGCGCGGCAGGCGCAGGGTTTCGAGAATCCGATCGAGCGGCGCGTCGGCGTTCTCCATCGCGCGCAGCACCGCGGCATGGGTGCGGGCGAGATGATCGGAAAAGGCGGGATCGTCCGAAAGATCGGCGCCGAGCGGCAGCGAGTTGACGAAGAAACCGATCACCGGCTCCAGTTCCAGGCGCGAACGCCCGGCGACTCCCATCGCGGTCACGACCCGCGACTGGCCGCTGTAACGCGACAGCAGCGACTGGAATGCCGCGAACAGCACCGTCGACAGCGTGGTGCCGCGCTCGCGCGCCATCGCCTGCAGATCGGCGTACAGCGACGCGGGAATGTCGGTCGACCAGACGTCGCCGCGGAAGGTCGGTACCGCCGGGCGGGGACGGTCGGTGGGCAGATCGAGCACCGCCGGCGCACCGGCCAGATGCCCGGCCCAGAAATCGAGCTGGGTGCGCAGCCGTTCGCCTCCGAGCGCCTCCTGCTGCCACAGCGCGACATCGGCGATCTGCAGTTCCGGCGCGGCGGTCGCCACATCCTCGCCCGCGCCGAGTCGCGCGTAATCCGCGAACATCTCGCGCAACAGGGTGGTGACCGACCAGCCGTCGATGGCGATGTGATGGAACACGAGCGCCAGCAGGCGCAGGCCGGGACCGGCGTCGATCAGCGCGGCGCGGATCGGCGGATCGGTCTCGAGGTCGAACGGTTGCGACGCGTGTTCGCGCGCGATGCGCGCGGCGTCGGCGCGACGGGCATCGACGTCCGCGCCCTCGGCCACGAACGTGCGCCAGGGTAGGGTCGCGGCCGGAAGGATCTTCTGGCAAGGTTCGCCGCCCGGGGCCGGATACGTCGTGCGCAGGACTTCATGGCGATCGATCAGCGCCTGCACGGCGCGGCGCAAGCGCTCGCCATCCGCATCGCCGTGCAGCCACAGGCCCCACGAAGAGTTGTAGGCGGTCAGACCGGGATCGAGGCGTTGCAGCAGCCACAGGCGACGCTGGCCGAAGGTCAGCGGAATGCGCTCGGGACGGGATCTTGGGCGGATGCGGGAGCGGGCGGTGCGCTCGCGGAGAGTGGCCTGTCTCAGCAGCTCACGCTGTTCGGGCGAGAGCTGGGCGATCCGCTGATCGAGTTCGTTCATTCCGTTCGACTTCCATGCGACAACATTGCGACTACAAAGCGTTGCAAGCGGGACATCGCGATGGGCACATCGCGGCTGGTCATGGTGCGGCCACCGCATGCGACGTCCCGCGGACGGGCCTTGCGCGGCGCCCCCCCCTGGCCCTCCGCACGCGATCCCGAAACAGCTTCCCAAGCTATCACACTCGGCTTATTCTGCAACCGGAGACGGCCCGATGTGATAATGCATCGCATCCGCAGATCCTCTCGGAAAACCCTCAGGAATCGCCGCAATTCAGCAGCATGGCCGCTCTTTCCCCCTCTTTGCGTTCTGATCCTTTCGTGGACGGTTCCCTTGCACACGATCCTCCCGCGGAGTTGATCGCGCTGTCGGCGCGACTCGGCCGCGACCCGCATCTCGTCCAGGGTGGCGGCGGCAATACCTCGTTGAAACACGGCGACGACTTCTGGGTGAAAGCCTCCGGCACATGGCTCGCGCACGCGGACTCGCGCGCGACCTTCGTGCATCTGCCGCTGGCCGCGGTGCGCGCGGCGATCGATGGCAGCGAACCCGAAACCGCACTGGCCGCGCTCGCGCCGGCCGGCGGCCTGCGCCCCTCGATCGAAACCTCGCTGCATGCGCTGCTGCCGCATGCGGTGGTCGCGCACGTCCACTCGGTGAATGCGATCGCGTGGGCCGCGCGCCGCGATGCCGAAATCGCGCTGGGCCACGTGCTGGAAGGACTCGCCTGGGCCTGGGTGCCTTACCGGCGTCCCGGCCTGCCGCTCACCGATGCGATCCGCGCGGCGCTCGCCGCCGCCGAAGCGCCGCCCGACGTGCTGCTGCTCGGCAACCATGGCCTCGTCGTCGGTGGCATCGACTGCGCTTCGACCGAAGCGCGTCTGCGCGAAGTCGAGGCGCGGCTCGCGCTGCCCGCGCGTACGCCGCCCGCGCACGATCGCACGCGCTTGGACGCGGCCAACGATGCCGGTTGGATCATCCCCGAAGCGCCGTTGCCGCACGCGATCGGCACCGACCCGGTGACCTGCGCGATCGCGCTGCGCGGCGCGCTGTATCCGGATCACGTGGTCTTTCTCGGCGAACGCGCCGCGCGCGTCGATGCGCAACGCCCGCTGTCGGTCGCGCTGACCGAGGCCGCACGCGACGGCATCGCCGCGCCGCAGTTCGCGGTGGTGCCGGGCGCGGGCCTGCTGCACGCGCCCGATCTCGGCGACGGCGCGCGCGCGATGCTCGACTGTCTGGCTGATGTCGGCCTGCGTTGCGGATCGACCGATCCGCTGCGCCATCTCGATCTCGACGAGGTCGCCGCGCTGATCGGCTGGGAAGCGGAGGCCTATCGCCGTGCCCGCGAACGTGCCGACGCCGGCCCCGCGAACTGACGCCCGGAAGATTCATGGAAGACCGCATGCAGATCGTCGTACCGATGTCGGGCTTCGGAGAGCGCTTCCGCCGCGCGGGCCATCGCGTGCCCAAGCCGCTGATCGAGGTCGACGGCAAACCCATCATCGCCCACGTCGTCGACCTGTTTCCCGGCGAGACCGACTTCCTGTTCATCTGCAATCAGGATCATCTCGACACGCCCGACTACGCGATGGAAGCGCAACTGCGCCGGTACTGCCCCAGCGCGCGGATCGTGGGCATCGCGGCGCACAAGCTCGGTCCGGTGAACGCGGTGCTGCAGGCGATCGAGCACATCGACCCGAACCGCCCGGTCATCGTCAACTATTGCGATTTCGCCTGCGTCTGGGATTACGCCGCCTTCAGGCGCGAGGTCGCGGCCAGCGGCTGCGCCGGCGCGATTCCCTGCTACACGGGCTTCCACCCGCACATGCTGGGCTCGACCAACTACGCCTACGTCCGCACCGACGGCACGCGCGTCCTGGAGATCCAGGAAAAGCAGCCCTACACCGAGACGCCGATGCGCGAATACGCATCGAGCGGCACCTACTACTTCGCCTCCGGCGCGCTGATGCGCGATGCGTTCGAGCGCTGCATGGCGCGGCCGGACCTGAAGCTCGGCGACGAGTACTACGTCAGCCTCGCGTATCGTCCGCTGCTCGAGGACGGGCGACTGGTGACCGTGCATGCGCTCGATCACTTCATGCAGTGGGGCACGCCGGACGATCTGGAGGAATACCGCGCCTGGTCGAACGCGTTCCGCGCGTTGATCGATCCCGCGCGCCGTCGCCGTCCGGTACCGCAACGCGGCACGACCCTGGTGCCGATGGCGGGGCTGGGATCGCGTTTCGCGCAGGAAGGCTGGACGTTGCCGAAACCCTTGATTCCGGTCTCGGGCGAGCCGATGGCGGTGCAGGCCACGCTCGATCTGCCGGCGGCGGAACGCCACGCCTTCGTGCTGCGCAGCGATCTTCCGGGTCTGGCATCGATCGAAGCGACGCTCCGCGCGCGCTTTCCGGGCAGTGTCACGGTGGTGCTCGAAGGCGCGACCGACGGCCAGGCGCGTACCTGCCTGCTCGGGCTGGCCGCGGCCGGCGACGCCATCGACCTGGAGGCGCCGCTGACCATCGGCGCATGCGACAACGGCGCCGTGTTCGACGCCGATGCGCTCCGCGCCGCACTCGATGATCCCGGCATGGATGTGCTGGTGTGGGCTGCGCGCGGCTACCCGGGCGCGCGCAAGCGGCCGACGCATTACGGCTGGATCGACGACGTCGACGGCATGGTGCGCGGGGTCTCGGTGAAGACGCCGCTGGCCGATCCGGTGCGCGACCCGATCGTCGTCGGCACCTTCACCTTCCGTCACGCCCGCGATTTCGTGGCCGCGGCCGAAGCGATGATCGCCCGCGACGGCCGGGTCAACGGCGAGTTCTACGTCGACAGCTGCGTGCAGGACGCGATCGCGCTCGGCCTGCGCTGCCGGATCTTCGAGATCGAGCACTATCTGTGCTGGGGCACGCCGGACGACCTGCGCACGTTCGAGTACTGGCAGCGCTGTTTCCACCGCTGGCCTGCGCACCCGTACCGTCTGGAACTCGACAGCCGCGTCGTCACGCCGGACACCGCCGACCGCACCGCCCCCGACCCGGTGCGCGACCCCGCACCCGCCTGACCGGCGGTGCCGACCGCACGCTCCAGACCGCACGTCCCGGACCACATGTCCCGGACCACGTGATCCAAACGACAGCTTCCGACCGGCACGCCCGCAACCCGACGACCGACCCCTCGCATGTTCCTGCCCAGCACCTACTTCCCGAGCCACGAAGAGAACCGCTTCCAGCATGAAGGCGATGTCGCGCGTGCGCGCGCGTTCTTTCTCGAACACCGGCCGCGCAATCTCGAATTCCTGCTGGACAAGCGCTACACGTGGATGAACGACTGGCTCCGGCCCGGCCAGCGCGTGGTCGAATTCGGCGCCGGCTCCGGCCTGAGCCGGGAGTTCATCCGTCACGACGGCTTCCGCATCACCGATGTCGAACCGCGGCCGTGGACCGACGATGTGGCCGACGCGATGAACCCGCCCTACCCGCCGGGCACGGTCGATGTCGCCATCTTCAGCCACATGATCCACCACCTGCCGAATCCGGCGAACTTCTTCGCCAGCGTGCACCGGATGCTGGCGCCGGGCGGGCTGGCGCTGATCCAGGAACTCAACACCTGCTTCCTGCTCAAGCTCGCGCTGCGCGCGATGCGTCACGAGGGCTGGTCCTACGACATCGACGTGTTCGATCCGACGATCGTCGCCAACGACCCGCGCGACCCGTGGTCGGCGAACTGCGCGATCCCCGAGCTGCTGTTCTCCGATCCGGCCGCGTTCGAACGCCGCATCCCCGGTTTCCGGATCGAGATGAATCAACTCAACGAATGCTTCGTGTTCCTCGCCTCCGGCGGCGTGGTGGTGCGGGCGAAAACGATCGAACTGCCGCGGTTCGCGCTGCGCGCGATCGATGCGCTCGACGGCGCGCTGGTGAAGCTGATGCCCTCGGTGTTCGCGATGGGCCGCTCGGTGGTCCTGCGCAAGGTCGGCGACTGAGGCATGCCGACGATGCGCCTGAGCCTGGTCATCCCCTGCTACAACGAAGCGCGCAACCTGCCGCTGCTGGTGGCGCGCCTGCGCGAGACCTTCGTCCGCGACGATGTCGAGGCGATCCTGGTCGACAACGGCTCGACCGACGATTCGCCGGCCGTCCTCGCCGAACTGCTGCGCGCACCGTCGCGCATCCGCAGCGTGCGCGTCGAGAAGAACCAGGGCTACGGTTTCGGCATCCTCTCCGGACTGCATGCGGCGCAGGGCGAGATCATCGGCTGGACCCATGCCGACATGCAGACCGATCCGGCCGATGCGCTGCGGGGGCTGGCGTTGTTCGAGGCCGCGGCGACCGCGTCCGGCCCGCAGTCGCTGCCGTCGCTGTTCGTGAAGGGACGCCGCCATGGCCGCCCGCTCGCCGACGTGGTCTTCACCGCCGGCATGTCGGCGTTCGAGACGCTGCTGATGCGCCGGCGCATGGCCGACATCAACGCGCAGCCGACCCTGTTTCCGCGCGCCTTCTTCGCCGGCTGGCGCGATCCGCCGCACGATTTCTCGCTCGATCTCTACGCCTACTACCAGGCCCTGCGCGCCGGGCTGCGGGTCGAACGCTTCCCGGTGCGCTTCGGCGAACGCGCCCATGGCGTGTCGCACTGGAACGTGAACTGGCGGGCCAAGGCGCGCTTCATCCGCCGTACCGTCGATTACAGCCTCCGTCTGCGCAGGGAGCTTTCGCGCGCGCCAGGATCCGTACGCCCATGATCGTCGTCCGTCACCGCCGAAACACGCTCGATGAACTGCGCGCGACCGATCCCGCGCTCGGCATCGAAGTCGACATCCGCAGCCACGGCGAGCGCTTGATCATCCACCACGACGCGTTCGTGGACGGCGAGGATTTCGAGCGCTGGCTCGATGGCTACCGCCATCGCCTGCTGATCCTCAACGTCAAGGAGGAAGGGCTGGAAGCACGGCTGATGGCCCTGATGCGCGAGCGTGGGATCGAGGACTGGTTCTTCCTCGACCAGTCGTTCCCGTTCCTGGTGCGCACCGCGCGTGCCGGCGAATCGCGCTGCGCGGTGCGGGTGTCGGAATTCGAATCGGTCGACACCGCGCTCGCGCTCGCCGGTCTGGTGCGCTGGGTATGGGTGGACTGCTTCACCCGGTTCCCGCTCGATCGCGCGCAGGCCGCGCGGTTGCACGCCGCCGGCTTCGCGCTGTGCCTGGTCTCGCCCGAACTGCAGGGACGCGACGCCGCGACCGCGATCCCCGCCCTGCGCGCGCAGCTCGCCACCGAGGGCATCGAGGCCGATGCGGTCTGCACCAAGGAGCCGGCGCTGTGGCGTTGAAGCTCGCACCGCTGCTGCGCGATCCGGTATTCCGCGCCGGGCTGTTGCTGCGGCTGGCGCTGGTCGTCTGCCTGACCCCGCAGATCCAGGCCGACTGGTTCGTGCCCTTCCTCGAACACGCGATCGCGCATCCGTCCGTGGACCCGTGGTCGGGCTTCCTGGCCGCCGGCGGTTCACCGCTGGCGTATCCGTACGGCCCGGTGATGCTGCTGTCGCACCTGCCGACCACCCTGCCCGGCTGGCTGCTCGACGCCGCGACCGGACAGCAGCGCTTCGCCGGCATCGGTTTCCGCATGGGGCTGCTGCTCGCCGACCTCGTCGCGCTCGGTCTGCTGCATGCGCTGTTCCCGAAACATCCGCGTCGCCTGCTGTGGCTGTACTGGTGGTCGCCGATCGTGCTGTTCGTGACCTACTGGGCCGGCCAGACCGACATCGTGCCGGTGGCGCTGCTGCTGCTCGGCCTGGTGTTCCTGCGCGGTTACCGCGCCCTGGCCGGCGGCATCGCCATCGGCTGCGCGCTGGCGGCGAAATTCAGCATGCTGCTGGCGGTGCCGTTCGTCGCGATCTATCTCTGGCGCAACAAGCGCCTGCGTGCGCTGCTCGTACCGTTCGCGCTCGGTCTCGCCATCGGCTTCCTGCCGCAGCTGTTGTGGCTGGCCTCGCCGGGCGTGCGCGCGATGGTGCTGGGCACGCACGAATCCGGACGCATCTTCGATTTCGCCCTGCCGCTGGGCGAATCGCTGCAGCTCTACCTCACCCCGACGCTGTATCTGCTCGCCGCCTACGGCGTGTGGCGGTTGCGCAGGATCAGCTTCGAGCTGCTGATCGCGGTCACCGGGCTGTCGTTCTTCCTGGTGGTGCTGACCACGCCCGCGCCGCCGGGCTGGTATCTGTGGCTGGTGCCCTTCCTGGTGGCGCATCAGCTGCAGGGCGATCGCAGCGCGATGCTGCTGACCGGGGCGCTGTCGGCGCTGGTCATCGGCCTGCACCTGCTGATCTCGCCCGGCGCCGCGATCCCGCTGCTCGGTTGGGATCCGCAGCCGGCGATCGCGGACCTCGCGGCCCGGCTCACCCCGCATGCGCTGTCGCTGTGGATGACCATGGTGGTCTGCACCGGGCTGGTGCTGATCGTGCAGATGCTGCGCGAGCGCGTCGCCCGCAACGACTATTTCCGGATCGCGCAGAAGCCGGTGACGATCGGCATCGCCGGCGACTCGGGCGCGGGCAAGGACACCCTGAGCCGCGCGCTGACCGGTCTGTTCGGCACGAACACCGTCGTGCACCTCTCCGGCGACGACTATCACGTCTGGGACCGCTTCGCGCCCATGTGGAAGGGCCTGACCCATCTCAATCCGCGCGCCAACGATCTGCAGCGCTTCAACGACGACGCGCTGGCGCTGATCGACGGACGCGCGGTGGACAACCGCCACTACGATCACGCCGCCGGCCGTTTCCTCGCACCGGCGAAACTCGACCGCAACGACGTGGTCGTGGTCTCCGGCCTGCATGCGCTGCGCATGCAGCGGCTGAGCCAGCGCTTCGACGTCTCGGTCTATCTCGACATCGACGAAGACCTGCGCCGCGCCTGGAAGATCCATCGCGACGTGCACGAACGCGGGCACAGTCTCGAGAACGTGCTGCGTTCGATCGAACGCCGCGCCATCGATGCGCAGCGCTATGTGCTGCCGCAGCGCGCCGGCGCCGATCTGGTGCTGAAGCTGCGCCCGGTCAACGCCCGCCAGCTCGATGCCGCGGCCTCGCCCGGCGATCTCCCGCTGAAGCTCTCGGCCACGATCCGCAACGGCACCTACCACGAGCGCCTGGCCCGGATGCTGATCGGCATCTGCGGGCTGCATCTGGACATGGAACTCGCCGAGGATTCGGACGAGGTCGAGATGACCATCGAGGGCGACGTCACCGCCGAGGACATCGCGCTCGCCGCCGGTACCCTGGCGCCGAATCTGCAGGAGATGCTCGACATCCGTCCGCACTGGGAGGACGGCATGACCGGAATCATGCAGTTGATGGTGTTGCTGCAGATCGAAGAATCGCTCAAGAACAGGATCCGCTGACATGGTGGTCAAACATCCGACGAAGACCCTGCGCGCGCCGCGCGCGATCATTTTCGACACCGACAAC
>JAYRTK010000034.1:0-16922 GCA_041919595.1 Lysobacteraceae bacterium | reverse complement strand
GGCATGTCCCGCCAGCGGAAGCCGAAGCGGCTTACTATCGGCAACATGCCGGTCAGGCCAAGGCGGCCTGACTCAAACCAGACGGCCTCCAAGAAAGCCGGGGCGGTTCAACGGTGTAGGTATAGCGACTCTTGGTAGGCGGCGATGGCTGCGGGATGATCCTCTTTTAATTCATGGCCGATGCCGCGCTGGCGAATAGCCCAAGCTCGTTCCCGGACCCCTGACTTGGCTAGGGCCCAATGGGAGGTAGCGCGGTCGGCACAGGCGAGCACGGCATCGGCTTGCCGGCGCAAATGGTGAATACTGCCGGAGTGAATTGCATGCCAGCCGGCTTTGGTGTAGTCAGCGGCAGCCACGGCTCTGTCCTCGGCTTTCTCGGTGAAAGCGAGCCATTCATCCCAACGTCCCTGAAATTGGAGGAACGTCACGAGCGCATCAGACACGGTTTGCAGGCGTTGGTTGTCACCCGCAAGAAACAGTGTAAGAGCCGGAACGATGCCGGGCCAAGCGACTTCGAGTGTGGGGAAGCGGTCGTGGTTCTGGTAGCCGTTCTCGACGATCAGCGCGTAGGCGCGCTGTTCCAGCCGATCGCCGGTCTCCGCCACCACATCAGGCTTTTTCTTCCGCAGAAAGTCCGCGACCATCGGCACGAGGATGAATGCGGTCAGTTCATCGTTGGGCACGGCGAGCGAGCGATTGACGAGGCTACGCAGCGCGCGGTCGGTGTCCGGTTCCGGCAATCCAGCGATCGCGGCGATATGCTCGATCTTGGTCGGCTGGGTGTAGTAGGTGAGCGCGCACAGCGCATGGGTTTCGGCCTCGCTGAAGTCCTCCACCAGATCACCGAAGATGAATTCCAAGGGATCGTTGTCCTGCGGACATGAACGCAGGAAATCGAGGGCGTCGCTCAGGGTGATGCAGTGGCCGCGCCCAAGTTGTCCGGCGGTCCAGCGCAGCAGCAGCGGTTTGCCGCCGGTCTCGCGATAGAGCACGCGCCTTTCCGTTTCGCTGGTTCGGGCGAGGTGCGGGTTGTGCGTGGCGAGTTCGGCGAGGGTGTCGAGTGCGGCCTGTTCGCCGAGCTTTTCGAGGATCAGCTCCTCCGCGCCCGAGCCGATGCGCCCACGGCTGGTGAGGATGGCCTTGCAGCCGGCAGGCAGCTTCTTGATGAAGGTGAAGAGAATGTCGCGCTCGGGTTTGAGCAGGCTTTCGAGGTTGTCGAGCACCAGCAACGTCCGCGTGCCGCGCAGGGCCTCCAGCAGCAGGCGCGGGCGCTGGTCTTCGGCGACCTTGACGATGTCGTCGCGGCCCAGCTCGCGGGCGAGTTCGCCGAACAGCTCGACCAGACCACTGACGAGGAAGCCGCTGAGATCGCGCAGGCCGTCGTCGTCCAGCTCGCGGCTCTTGAGCGAGATGAAAATGATCCGGTCGAAGACCTCCGGTAGGGCGGCGTACGCGGCGCGCACCGCCAGCGAAGTCTTGCCCATCCCGCCCGGGCCATCGATCAGCGCGCCCCAGGTGCGCGACTCCGGATCGAGGGCGTCGGCGATCTTCCCCAGTTCGTCCTCGCGGCCGAAGAACGGCTGCAGCCGGGGCAGGTTGTGGGGGATGGACGTTCTTGGCGAGGAAGCCACAACGACGGCAGATTTGGCGTAGTGATCCTTCGGCAGGCCTTCGCTGATGGCGAGACGTTCGAGGATGAGAGCAGCGAATTCGTCCGGAGTCTTGTGGTCGAGTTCGATGAAGCCCGCGCCGCGGAACAGCCCATCCGCGTGAGCATGTTCAAAACGGGATAGCACGACTTCTTCGCGCCTGCGTTGCTGCAGGAGGTCGTGAATCGCAAGCCATTCGAGGCCTGTCCATTCCTTCTCATCGTAATCGGGGCAGATCACGACGATGACGAGATCGCACTCGCGATTGTAGAGATTCGGCAAATAGATGCCGAGGTCGTTTCGGGCGAATTCCGCCTCGTGATATTTGTCGTAGAGAATCTTTTCTTGCCCGAATCGCTCGGCAAGCCGATCGGCAGCCTGTTTCACGAAATCGCGCTTTTCCCCTGCAAAGGAGAAGGCGATGCGGAAGCGTTTCGTGCTTGGAGGAGAGTCCATTGCTCCGCTCGATCATCATGAACCCCGGGGCCGGGGTGTCGAACGGATTCTGTGCGCGCGGGCCGAATGCCGTCAACGCGACGTTTGCGATGGCGCTGCCCGGATGCGTGGGATCGGGCGGCGTGCAATCGCGCGCCGCGCCGAATCCCGGGGAAAATCTCAGCGCTTGCCGCCCAGCAGTCCGCCGCCGAGCTTCAGCAGGTCGCCCAGGCCGAGCTGGCCGTCGCCGTCCTGATCGAGCACCGCGCCGAGCAGGCCGCCGCCGAGACCGCCCTGCTGGCGGACCGACTGCTGTTCCTGGCCGAGGATCGCGCCAAGCACGTCGGCGGTCGGGTTGCCGCCACCGCTCATGCCCATCGTTGCGCCACCACTGCTTTCGTTGCCGGAAAACATGCGCTTGGCGAGGTAGGCCAGCACGATCGGGGCGAGGATCTTCATCAGCTGGCCCGCACGGTCGCCGCCCAGACCGGTGGCTTCGCCCAGATGCTGTTCGGCGCGGCCCTGCTGGCCGCCGAAGATGTGGCCGAGCATGCCGGTGCCGTCGGTCTGCCGGCTCTGCGCGCCGCCGAGCACCGCACCGAGCAGTCCGCCGAGATCGCCGGTGCCCGCGTGATCGCGCTGCAGGGCGCCGAACAGCGCCTCCGCGCCCTGCGGTTGGCTGGTGTTCTTGCCCAGTGCGCCGATGAGCAGCGGCAGCGCGGCGCTGACCGCGCCCGCGGCCTGGGTCCGGCCGATGCCGAGCTGCTGCGAGATCTGCTGCAGCGGGGCGCCTTCGAGCTGAGCGAAAAGATCGTCGGTCAACGTGCTCATGATCGTCTCCTGATGGTGAGGAACGGATGCCGTCGTGACGGCTGGGGCACTGTAGCCCGATCGGTGCCGCGAGGGGCTACCGTTGCGGCCTTTTTTGCGGGGTGGTGGGCATCGGCCGGGTCGGCGCTATGCGTCAGCGACGATCGTGTCGAACTCGCCCGCCAGCACCCGGTCGCAGCGGCCGCTGCGCCAGCCGCGCACGCCGTCGCGGACCAGTGGCGAGGGGGCGGTGCGGTAACGCCGGCAGACGCGCGGTTCGTCGTCGGGGGCGCACCGTTTCGGACGCGCGCGACCGGGCAGGTCCGCGGCGACGCGCACCGCGACGGCGACCCGACGGGTGGCACCGTCGTGATCGTCGTATTCGAACAGATGCAGTCCCTGTTCGGCTTCGAGCAGGGCGAGCGCGCCGAATCCGCTCACCGCGAGTCGCGCATGGCAGCGTTCCGCGTCCTGTTCCAGTGCCTCGACGCGCATGTTGCGGCGTTCGGCCCAGGCCATGTACATCGCCAGCAGTTGTTGCCACCACAGCCGCGTGCGTGCCGGCTCGCGTTTCAGATCGGCCTCGCCCGCGTCCAGCCACAGCAGGGCGTCCTGGGGGCGTTGCCGCGACACCGCGTCCACGGCCTGTTCGAGCAGCCACAGCAGTTGCGCGTGATGGCCGACGAAGCTCGCGTCCGCACCGTCGCGGGCGAGGCGTTCGTCCAGTCGTCGCGCGGTATCGAGCGCGCTTTCGATGCGATGCCGACGTTCGATCCGGTCCAGTGCCTCGAAGCGTTCCGGGCGCGACCAGAAATCGGCATCGTTCATCGCGGCGTAGTCGGCATCGCGCGCTGTCGTCCATGCCGGTGCGGCCAGAGCTTCGACGAGGTCGTCGAAGGCCGCGCGCAGGGTCGTGATGGCGGTCGCCGACGCTTCCGGGGCGTAGACCAGCGCGCGAAGATCGACGATGCCGTCATTCGCGACCGCCGTTGCGGCCGGCGTCGGCGGATTCGGGTCGACGAACTCCACTTCCAGCCGGTCGCCGGCGCTGCGCACGAACAGGAACTGGTCGCCCTGCGGCGTGCGGTGCTCGACGATGCTGCGTGCCAGCGGCGCGAGCAGATGCTGTTCGATCGCGCGGCGCAGCGGGCGCGCGCCGAGGTCGGGCGTGAAGCCGCGATCGAGCAGGAATTCGATCGCCGAGGGTTCCCATTCCACCGCCCAGTCGCGGTTGCGCAGACCGCGGCGTCCCATCGCGCGCAGCAGTTCCTTGTGCAGGATGTCGCGCATCAGCGTGCGGTCGAGCGGATTGAACAGCACGATCCGGTCGAGACGGTTGAGGAACTCGCGGCGGAAGGTCTCGAACAGCGCCTTTTCCACCGTTCCCCGCGAATAACCGCCGGCGACCGTGGTGAAGCCCGGTCCGGCGCTGCGCGTGAGCGTGGCGCCGACGTTGCTGGTCAGGATGAGGATGCTGTGGCGGAAATCGGCGACGTTGCCGTTGCGGTCGCTCAGGCGGCCGTCGTCGAAGACCTGCAGGAACAGATCCCAGACCTGCGGGTGCGCTTTCTCGAATTCGTCCAGCAGCACCACCGAAAAGGGTTGTTCGCGGATGCGCGAGACCAGCGAACGCGTACTGCCGTCGCGCGCGACATCGGTCAGGCGCCAGGCCGCGTCGTCGGACCGGTATTCGCTCATGTCCAGACGTAGCAGGCGTTCGTCGCTGCCGAACAGCAGTTCGCCGAGGGTCTTCGCCAGTTCGGTCTTGCCGGTACCGGTGGGCCCGGCGAACAGGAACACGCCGATCGGGCGACCGCTGTCGATCAGGCCGGCCTTGAGCATGGCGATCCGGTCGACCAGGCATTCCACCGCCTCGTCCTGACCGATCACGCGTCTGCGGAAGAATGCGCGCAGGGCGTCGAGGTCGAGACTTTGGCGATCGTCCACGACCTCCATCGGCAGGCCGCTGCGGCGCACGATCGCGCCGAGCAGCGCATCGACGTTCAGCGGCAACGATCGCGGTTGCGCTTCCAGGGCCGTGCGCAGGGCCTCTTCCAGCAGGCGCAGGCTGCGTCCGGGCTCGTGCTGTTCCGGGAAGTACTGCGCGGCCATGCGCTGCGCCTCTTCGAGCAGGCGCGTATCGGCGATGGCGGTGTCGCATTGGGCCTCGCGCGCATCGCGCCAGCGCACCAGCAGGTCGCGCATGGTCGCGGGCGAGGGCGGCGGCAGTTGCACGGATTTCATCAGGTGACGCAGCGCCGGCCGCGCCAGCAGCAGCTGCGCCAGTTGCGCGGGCGTCAGTTCGCCGATCATCCGCAGGCGGCCGCTTTCCATCGCCGGCAACAACATGTCGAGGATGCCGCGCGGGTCCTGGTTGTGCGCGCCCTTGTGCAGCAGATCGTAGAAATCGCGCACCCGCCACAGCGCGCGTTCGCGGTCGAGCGCCGTCAGCAGCTCGCGCATCCGCTCTTCGAGCTCGCCGATGTATTTCTGTCCCGACAGCACTTCGGCGGCGGAGGCCTCGAACAGCAGCCAGCCTTCGGCGTGCAGACGCGCGAACAGGCGATCGACGAGCACGGACTTGCCGGTGCCGTGATCGCCCGCGATCAGCACCGAGACCGGCGGTGTCGCCTGCAGCATCTCGTGGAGTTTCGCGACCTGCAGATCGAGTTCCGGGTGATCGACGATCGTGTGGGCAATGAGCGCGTGGCCAGCGGTCGCGGGCGTGCCGGACTGCGGTGGTGCCCATACGCGGCCCACACCACCGAGCGTGCGCCGCTCGTGCTGCAGCGCGATCTCGGCCTTGGCCTGGGCCAGATACGGTTCCAGCACCGGTGCGCGCAGCGATGCCAACCCTTCGGCGAGCTGTTCCAGTTCGTACTCGCGCAGCGTGTCGAGCGCCATCGGTGCCGTGCCGGGGGCATGGGTCTCGGCCCATTGCAGGTATTCGCGCAGTCGCTGGCGCAGCGCCGGCTGGTCGTACCACCATTGCCGCAACAGGCGCAGGAACGCGGGCAGGGCGGAAGCGTCGGCGCGCGACTGCAGGTAATCGAGCATGAACCTGATCTGGTATTGCCCGGGCCCCGTGGTCGCGGCGAGCGCGGTCGCGGCGTCGATGTCGTCGCGCTCGCGAAGCGCGGCGTAGACCATGCAGCCGAGCACATGGCTGTCGCTTTCGAGATATTCCAGCACCGCCTTCGCCGGAAACGCCGGTCCGGCGAGCAGGGCGACGCCTTCGCGGAACTGCGGCAAGCGCTGCAGGTCGTCATGACTCTGCAGAGTGTCGTCGTTGTTTTCGATGTCGCGGCGCAACCGGTAAAGCTTGTCGGCCGGTGTCTCTTCCGGAGCCGTGTTCGCGTTCTCGTCCGCAGGCGGCGTCGCGTCTTCCGGCGGCGGCAAGGTGGCTTCCGGCGATGCCGTGTCCAGTGGCGACTCCGGTCGTGACGCCGCTTGCGATGGGATCGACCGGTCGATGACCGGTCGGCGCAGCCAGACCGTCAGCGCGACACCGAACAGCAGCCCTGCGATGAAAACGACGATGGTCACGTCTCCGACTCCCGGATCCTGCGTACGGCGCATGCTTCCGATCGATGCGCGCCTGGTCCGACAGTATAGGCGGCCCCCGGCGCACCGATCGCGAGACGCTCACTTCTTCCCGTGCTTCCGTTTCATCCGTTCGAGCAGGTCGACGACCTTGTCGTCCGCGTCCTTGGACAGCCTGCGGCGTTTGCGGACATCGATCGTTCGCCCGAGCGCAGCCATGCCACGCCGGAACCGCGCGGCCAGCGTACCGCGCAGCGGGCGCAGCACGCGCCAGGCGAGATGTCCATCCAGCGGCGCCACAGGCAGCAGATTGAACGCGATCATGAAGGCGTTGCCGAAGATGAGGACGCGGAACAGCGGATCGAGGGCGTATGCGGCGGCGGGCGATATTCTCGAGAGGATCAGGTTCGCCACCAACGCCAGCACCAGCACGATGCCCTGCGCGAGCACGCCACCCCAGGCGATGAACACCTGGTCCCGTTCGCGAGCGGGCATGACGTGACTGCACAGACCATGCAGCACATAGAGGCGGATCCCGAAGACATGGACCCGGCGCGATCGGGCGGCGATCGCGTGTCCCAGCTCATGGATCAGCAGCAATGCGAAGAAACCGAAGAAAGTCATCAGCGCGGGCGCGACGCGCTGATAGCGGTATCCGAACCACAGCAGGCCGAGCAGGACCGACCAGTGCACCAGGATGGGCGCACCCTTCCAGCGCGCGATCTGCCACAGGCCCTGCGTCATGATTGGCATCGCGTCTCGTGGGCGCTGCAGGATCGGCGAATTCCGTTGGCCGATCGAGCGCGGACCGGCCAACGGCGGCGTCGTCCGGCCCGGTCCTGCGTTCCCGCGGGCGCGATCATTCCAGCGCCTTCAGACGATACAACGCTTCCAGCGCCTGCTTCGGCGTGAGTTCGTCCGGATCGATCGCGGCGAGCGCGTCGAGGGCGGCGGAGGCGGGCGTGAACAGGCCGAACTGCTGCGGCGTGTCCAGCGTCTGCGGAGTGAGCACCGGCGCGGGATCGTTGCGGCGTTGTTCGAGTTCGGCGAGGCGGCCGCGTGCTTCGCGGACGACGGCTCTGGGCAGACCGGCGAGGGCGGCGACCTGCAGGCCGAAGCTGCGGTCGGCGGGGCCGTCCTTCACGGCGTGCATGAACACGAGCGTGTCCGCATGCTCGACGGCATCCAGATGCACGTTGGCGATGCCGCTGCCGGGCTGCGCCAGCGCGGTGAGTTCGAAATAATGCGTCGCGAACAGGGTGTAGCAGCGGTTGACGTTGGCGAGATGGCGGGCGCAGGCCTCGGCCAGGGCCAGGCCGTCGTAGGTCGAGGTGCCGCGGCCGATCTCGTCCATCAGCACCAGCGACTGCGACGTGGCGTGATGGAGGATGTAGCTGGTTTCGCTCATCTCGACCATGAACGTCGATTGGCCGCGCGCCAGATCGTCGCCCGCGCCGATGCGGGTGAGGATGCGATCGATCGGGCCGAGTTCGGCCTTCGCCGCCGGTACGAAGCTGCCGATGTGGGCGAGCAGCGCGATCAGCGCGTTCTGGCGCATGTAGGTCGATTTGCCGCCCATGTTCGGGCCGGTGATCACCAGCATGCGACGGTCGGCGTGAAGATCGAGATCGTTGGGCTCGAACGGTTCCTCGCGCACCGCTTCCACCACCGGATGGCGGCCGCGCTCGATCCGCAGCACCGGGTCGTCCACCAGCGAGGGGCGCGACCAGTCGAGCTCGCGCGCGCGCTCCGCGAAGCAGACGAGCACATCGAGTTCGCTCAATGCCGCGGCGCAGCGCTTGAGCGGCTCGAGATGGACGTTGAGCTCGTCGAGAATCTGTTCGTACAGCAGTTTCTCCCGCGCCAGCGAGCGTTCGCGCGCCGACAGCACCTTGTCCTCGAAGGCCTTGAGTTCTTCGGTGATGTAGCGTTCGGCGCCGGTGAGGGTCTGGCGGCGGGTGTAGTGCACCGGCGCCTTGTCGGCCTGGCCTTTGCTGATCTCGATGTAATAACCGTGGACGCGGTTGTAGCCGACCTTCAGCGTGGGAATGCCGCTGCTTTCGCGTTCGCGGGTTTCGAGATCGACCAGGAACTGGTCCGCGTTGGTGCTGAGCCGGCGCAGTTCGTCGAGTTCCTCGTCGTGGCCTTCGGCGATCACGCCGCCGTCGCGGGCCAGCACCGGCGGCTGCGGGACGATCGCGCGCGCCAGCCATGCGGCCTGCGCGTCGTGTTCGCCGAGTTCGCCGCACAGCGCCTGCAGACGCGGCGAATCGATGCCGCGCAGCGCGTCGCGCACGCTCGGCAGCAACAGCAGCGCATCGCGCAGGGTCGAGAGGTCGCGCGGGCGCGCGCTGCGCAGGGCGACGCGGGAGAGGATGCGCTCGATGTCGCCGAGTCCTCGGAACGCGTCGCGCACCTCCGCGTCGGCGTGCGCGTCGATCAGCCGCTCCACCGCATCGTGGCGTTCGCTCACGATGGCGCGGTCGCGCAGCGGACGATGCAGCCAGCGCCGCAGCAGACGTCCGCCCATCGGCGTGATCGTGCTGTCGAGCACGCCGAGCAGCGTGTTGCGGGTGTCGCCGTCGATCCGGGTATCGAGTTCGAGATGACGCCGGGTCGCGGCGTTCATCGCGATCGCACCGTCGCTGGTTTCCATGCGGATCGCGGTGAGATGCGGCAGTCGCTGTTTCTGGGTTTCCTCGACATAGCCGAGCAGCGCGCCCGCGGCCGCGATGGCGAGCGGTCTGTCCTCGATGCCGAAGCCGGAGAGATCGTGCAGATCGAAGAAACGGAGCAGTTGGCGGCGACCGCTGTCGGCATCGAACAGCCATGGTGCGCGGCGGCGGGCGCCGTGCCGTGTCGACAGCGATGTCGGCCAGCCTTCCTCGTCCGGCATCAGCAACTCGGCGGGATCGAGCCGGGCGAGTTCGGCCTCGAGCATGTCGTCGTTGCCGACTTCGTTGACCAGGAAACGACCGCCGGCCAGATCGGCCCACGCCAGCCCATACCCCGATCTGCCGCGCGCGACCGCCATCAACAGGGTGTCGCGGCGATCCTGCAGCAGCGCTTCGTCGGTGACCGTACCGGGAGTGACGATGCGCACCACCCTGCGTTCGACCAGTCCCTTGGCCAGCGCCGGATCGCCGATCTGCTCGCAGATCGCGACCGATTCGCCCAGCGCCACGAGGCGCGCCAGATAACCTTCGTAGGCATGCGCCGGCACCCCGGCCATCGGAATCGGCTGGCCGGCCGAACTGCCGCGCTGGGTCAGCGTGATGTCGAGCAGACGCGCGGCCTTGCGCGCATCGTCGTAGAAGAGTTCGTAGAAATCGCCCATGCGGAAGAACAGCAGCACGTCCGGATGCTCCGCCTTGGCGGCGAAGAACTGGCGCATGAGCGGGGTGTGCTGGTCGCCCGCGGTGCGGACGGAGGCCGCGGCGACGGCGGCGGACGATGCGGTGGGTTCGGACACGGGGGCGGGGGGATCGCGGGGCGCCGGACGCCCCTGGGGGCAGAACCCCTAGTATGCCAGCCGCCCACGACCCGCGCGCCGGTCATGGTCACAGCCGCCGATTCCTATGCTACCGTCGCGACGCGGTCGTCCCGTGCATCGGGTGGAAAGGGCGGGTGGGCATGAAGCCCCGTAGCGCCACTTTCCGCAGCAGGATCCTCCGATGTCCGGGATGTTCGAACGCCGGGACGCGTGCCGCCGATGATCGAACAATCGACCACGATACGACACGACAACAGAACTTAAAGGCGAGGAGGGGGAATGAAAGATCGTGCACTGCAACATTCGACGTTGGCCCGGGCGCTGCTGATCGCGCTCGTGGGCCTGGTCCAGGCGCCGCTGGCGATGGCCCAGGACAACAGCGGGACTGCCGAAGAAGAAGCCGGGACGCTGGACCAGATCATCGTCACCGCACAGAAGCGCGAAGAGGCGCTGCAGGACGTCCCGGTGGTGGTCACCGCACTCTCCGAGCAGGCGCTCGAGGAGAACGGGGTCCGCGACATCAAGGATCTCCAGAACATCGTGCCGGGCCTGACCGTGACCAGCACCCAGAGCGAGGCCCAGACCGTGGCCCGCATCCGCGGCATCGGCACCGTCGGCGACAACGCCGGTCTCGAGTCCTCGGTCGGCATCGTCATCGACGGCGTGTACCGTCCGCGCAACGGCGTCGGCTTCACCGATCTGGGTGAACTCGAACGCATCGAAGTGCTGAAGGGCCCGCAGGGCACCCTCTTCGGCAAGAACACCTCGGCCGGCGTGATCAACGTCGTGACCAAGCGTCCGAGCTACCAGCAGAGCGCCGAGGCCGAACTCACCGTCGGCAGCTACGGCATGGTCGGCGTCGCCGGTTCCTACAGCGACTCGATCACCGACAAGGCCGCATTCCGCGTCTATGCCGCCAAGCGCAAGCGCGACGGCTACCTCGACGTCAACGTCGGCGCCGGCCCCCGGACCGACCGCGAGGACCAGGACCAGAACTTCCATACGTTCCGCGGCCAGCTGCTGCTGGAACCGACCGACACGCTGGACATCCTGCTGACCGGCGACTTCAGCAATCGCGACGAGAACTGCTGCGCCAGCGTCACCACCATCCGCGGTCCGACCGCGGCGATCATCGATGCGCTCGCGCCCGACAGCGGCGTGATTCCCGTGGCCGATCCCTTCGGCCGCCGGGCGTGGAGCAACCGCGGCAGCGAGCAGTACATCAAGGACAAGGGTGTCAGCGCGCAGGTGGACTGGGAAACCCCGTGGTTCGGCGGTGCGACCCTGACCTCGATCACCTCCCAGCGCAAGTGGTCGACGACCAACGGCATCGACTTCGACTACAGCACCGCGGATCTGATCTACCGCAACGCGGAGAAGGAAGACAACTACACCGGGTTCGACACCTTCAGCCAGGAAATCCGCCTCACCGGCAGTACCGATCGGGTGGACTGGCTGGTCGGCGGCTTCTATGCCGACGAGACCCTCGATCGCAACGAGGCCTACCGTGTCGGCAGCGCCTACGAGCCCTACCTGTCGATCGCGATCCTCTCGCGCATCAACCCGGCGCTCGGGGCCAGCCCCACGGCGGGCCTGTTCTACTCGCAGGCATCCGGTCGCCCGTTCGGCACCGTGTTCGCGGGGCTGGCGGCCTCCGACCGCTACGAGCAGGAATCCAAGAGCATGGGCCTGTTCACGAACAACACCTTCCACGTCACCGATGCACTGGATCTGACCGTCGGTCTGCGTTACACGGTCGAGGACAAGAATCTGACCTCGGTCTATCGCAACCCGAACGGCGGCCTCGGCTGCGCCGCGATGCAGTCCAACCCCGCGCAGGTGGTGGCGGCACTGGTCGCGCGCGGGCTGACCGTGGCCCAGGCGTCGGCCGCGGCGCCGCAGGTCGTGGGGTTCGGCTGTCTGCCCTGGACCAACGTCCTGCACAACGGCCGCATCACCGACCAGGATCGCGAGGAGAAGGAGTGGTCGGGCACGTTCAAGGCCGCCTACCGTTTCAACGACCATGTGATGGCCTATTTCTCGGCCGCACGCGGTTACAAGGCCGGCGGCTTCAACCTCGATCGCGTCCAGTCCAACACCGGCCTGTCCAGCGGCACTTCGGGCATCGTGCCGGTGAACGACACCTCGTTCCCGGGCGAATTCGTCGACAGCTTCGAACTGGGCACCAAGACGACCTGGCTGGGCGGCAACCTGCTGCTCAACGCGACCCTGTTCCATCAGGAATACTCGGACTTCCAGCTCAACAGCTTCCTCGGCACCAGCTTCGTGGTCCGCTCGATTCCGAAGGTCACGTCGCAGGGCCTGGACGCCGAACTGATGTGGCAGACCGGCGGCTGGATGGTGCAGGGCGGTCTGACCTACGCCGACACGCAGTACGGCGACGATCTGCTGCCGGATACCGATCTGGTGCTGCTGCCGGGCAGCCGCCCGAGCTTCGCGCCGGAATGGTCGGCCACGGCATCCGTGGGTTATGAATGGGATCTGGGCAGCCTGAAGGCGGGCGCGCATGTCGGCGCCAAGTACATGTCGGAGTACAACACCGGTTCCGACCTCGACCCGCAGAAGGCACAGGGCGCCTATACCCTGGGCAACGCGCGCTTCACGATCGGTTCGCAGAACGATCGCTGGAGCGTCGAACTGTGGTCGCAGAACATCACCGATGCCGAGTACTACCAGGTCGCGATCGACACGCCGCTGCAGACCGGTTCGTGGAACGCCTTCCTCGGCGCTCCCCGGACCTACGGCATGACCTTCCGCCTGAAGTACTGAGCCCCACCGCGTTTCGTGCGTAGCGACGGCCCGCCTTGTGCGGGCCGTCTTCTTTTGACGAGGAGCGCCGCCGCCTCGGGCGACCGTCTGCTCCGACAGGTTGCAGGCGGCATTCCGCGGGCGCATGCTCGCCGGCGGGGAGTCACATGGGATCGAACGCGTGCCGGCGCAGCCGCTGCCGGCGCTGCGCAGCCATTCGGGCAACGGACGGCCATCGCCCGTGCGTCGCTCGATACCGGACGGAGTTCCGCGCCGCGGGCTCCGCAGACATGGGTCATGTTCTAAGGAGAGAGTGCTATGTCCCTGCTGTCGTATTCGCATCCGTCCCGCGCCGACGAACGTCGGCGGAGCGTGACGTCCCGCGGTTTCGCTGCCGCGTCCACCCTGGCCATCACACTGTCCCTGGCCCTGGCGGGCTGCGGCTCCAAGCCCGAGGAACCGGCGCCGAAGCCGGAAGTGGCCGCCGTGGCCACGCCGACCCCGTCGGTCTGCCAGGCCAGCGCCGCCTGGATCAGCAGCCCCAATCCGCCTTCTGAAATCGCGTCGGCCGAAACCTTCTGCGACTTCTACCAGTTCTCGTGGCAGTGGTTCCTGGCGCAGGTGTCGCCGTCGACGACATCGCCCGGCGAACGCGTCTTCGAGGCCAACCGCCTGCGCGACCCGAGCGGCGGCAGCGGCCAGTGCGGCAAGCCGAAGCTCAGCGGCCGCGCGAATGCGATCAAGCTGCTCAGCGTCCGCGATACCAAGCCGGTCGATTTCGAGGAAGAGCAGGCCGACGGCAGCGCGCTCTACGACCAGAACGGCAACGTGCTGTATTACAGCGTCTGGTATTCGGATGCCGAATGCCTGTCCACCGGCGGCAGCTTCGCCGAGGGCACGATGGAGCTGAAGGTCGCCTGGAAGATCCTGCCGAAGGCCGATCCGACCTATTTCATGATGGATGCCGAAGTGCCCATGGCCAGCGGCAACGATCAACTGGCGCCGAGGAAGGTCATCCTGGGTCTGGTCGGGTTCCATCTCGTGAACTGGACGAAGAACCATCCGGAGATGATCTGGGCCTCGTTCGAGCACAAGACCAATGCGCCGTTCTGCGATGGTTCCAGCCCGATGCCGGCCTCCGGCTGGGCGCTGGCCAGCAACGAAGCCGCGCAATGTCTCACCGCGAATCCCAATCCCAACCCGGGTCCGCCGAACGCCGCCTGTGCTTCGTTCAACTTCAACACCGCCACCGTCAACGGCAATCCGCCGCCGCCGCCGACCGGGACGCCGAACAACATCTGCCGGCAGTACCCGTACGGCAACGCGCCGGGCGACATGACCGGCCCGAACGACAACAAGGCGAATCTCGCGGCGATCAAGGAGCTCAATGCGCAACTGGTCGGCCCCGAGGGGCTGCTCACCAAGCTCGGTGCCGACGATCCGATGGCGATCTGGAAGAACTACGAAATGATCGGCGCGCTGTGGACCAAGAACGGTCAGGACAGCGGTGTGCAGGCGAACCAGCGCGGCTCGCTCTATCTCGCCAACATGACGATGGAGAGCTTCTTCGAGTCGAACACCCAGAACTGTTTCACCTGCCACAATTTCTCCACCACCGATCAGCCGGACGTCAGCCACATCTGCGGCGATCTGTTCTCGTCCGATCAGCAGGGCAACTGCGTGCTGCCGCCAGCGGCGTCGACCGCGCCGGCCGCCGCGCCTGCCACGCCGTGACGCTGCCGTGAACGTTCACCGGCCTTCCGCACCACCGACAGCCCGCCCTGCGCGGGCTGTCGGTTCCGCGGGATCCTGTGCGATCCATGGTTGACGCTATCATCCCGGACGGCGGCCCCGCCGTGCCCTGGACCCTCGCATGACCTCACTCACCGATCCGGACCTGCGCGCGCACGCCGAACTGCTCGGCACGCGCTTCCGCCACGCCCGGCACACCCTGGTCACCGCCGAAAGCTGCACCGGCGGCTGGATCGCCAAGACCGTCACCGACATCGCCGGCTCGTCCGACTGGTTCGACTGTGGCATGGTCGCCTACAGCTACGAAGCCAAGCAGGCGATGCTCGGCGTTCGCCCGGAAACCCTCGAGCACCATGGCGCGGTCAGCCGTGAGACGGTGATGGAAATGGTGTCCGGGGCGCTGGTCCATTCCGGCGCCAGCGTCGCGGTCGCGGTCACCGGCATCGCCGGCCCCGGCGGCGGTTCCTCCGACAAGCCCGTGGGCACGGTCTGGATCGGCTGGAAACGCCGTGGCGGTTATGCACATGCCCAGGTCTTCCATTTCGAGGGCGATCGCGAAGCGGTACGCAGGCAGACGGTCGCCGCGGCGCTGCGGGGCCTCGAGACGCTGATCGGCGCGGCGTGACGATCACGAGGGTTCCACGGTCCGGCGATCTCCGTGCCGTGTCGTGGGCCGCGGCTTTCGCGGCGTGGTGCCTGTTTTGGCCGTTGGCCATCATTGCGACCACCCGATCGATGCCCGGGTTCATGACCCTTCGCGGCCGTGGCGGGCTGGTTGAAATGGTGGAGATGCTGGTGCCGTTGCCGTTGTGGATGACGGCGCTGGCGGCCGGTGTTTGCGCGTTCGCGGTGATGTGGGGCCTGCTGCTCCTGAGCCGCCGATGCGACCGCGATGGCGACACGATCGCGGCAGTGCGCTGGTCGCTGTCCTCGCGCAGCCTCAACGCGGTGGTCCTGGTGGCGTTGGCGGTCGTGCCGGTCGCGATGATGGGTTCGGTCGATGCCGTCGCGGCATGGCTCGGCGATGCCGATTCCGGGCTTTCCCGGTTCTTCCTGCACTGGTGGTGGCTGATCCTGCCGGCGATCGTGGCGGTGCCGGCGTTGCTGGCGCCGTTCTGCCTGATCAATCCGCACACGTTGTCCCGGGAACGTCTCGAAGCCTGGTGGCGTCCGTTCTGGCCGGGTGCGTTCGCGGTCCTCATCGGACTCGCGGGCGGCATCGCGGCGCAGGTGCTCGCCATCGTTCCCGAGGATGGCGGGATCGTGGGAACGGGGGCATGGCGATGGCTGCTTCTGATGGCGTCCCAGAGCGTCCTCCTCAGCGCGGCGCAACTTGCGGCGCTCGTCCTCTGGTTGAACCGAAGTCGCTGGTGGATGGCCGGCGCCGCGCTCCTGCGCGGGTTCCGTCGTGATGTGCTCCGTCGCTGGGTGGCACTCGAACTTTTCTGGTCGGCCATGGCCGCAGTGGTCGTGGTGCCGGTCCTGGGCCTGACCGCGTTCGACGTGTATTTCGCGCCGCAGTTCGCCGAGTGGGCGCGTTCCGGAACCGTCGGGATTCCCCCGGCGCTGCGCGCGCTCATGGCGATCACCGACAGTGGCCTCCTGCATGAAGGCATCTTCATCGCGGCCGCGTATGCCCTCGGGGTGTACGGGTTCATTTCGGCGGGACGTCTGCTGGTCGGGCTTGGAATCGGACGGCCGGTAGTCGATGGCGCAGCGGGACCATGATCACCGGTCGTTGACGTCACTGACCGTTAGTAGTATTACTACTAACCATGGACCTGACCGATACCCAGCAAGCCATCCTCGCCCTCATCGCCGGGCGCATCGCCACCGATGGCGTGCCGCCCTCGCAGACCGAGATCGCCCATGCCATGGGCTTCAAGGGCGTGCGTGCCGCCCAATACCACCTCGATGCCCTCGAACAGGCCGGCGTCATCCGCCGCGTGCCGGGGCAGGCGCGGGGCATCCGTCTGGTTCACGAGGCGGCGAACGAGTCCCTCGATGCGCCGCCGACGCCGATCCTGCCCGACAACGCGCTGCAGTTGCCGGTGCTCGGCCGGGTCGCTGCAGGTCTGCCGATCGGCGCCGACCTGCGTTCCGACGACTACATCCTGCTCGATCGCGCCCTGTTCTCGCCCGCGCCGAACTACCTCCTGAAGGTGCAGGGCGATTCGATGGTCGACGAGGGCATCTTCGAAGGCGACCTGATCGGTGTGTACCGCACCAGCGAAGCCCGCTCCGGCCAGATCGTGGTCGCCCGCATCGACGACGAGATCACGGTCAAGCTGCTGAAGATCGGCAAGGACCGCATCCGCCTGCTGCCACGCAATCCCAGCTATGCCCCGATCGAGGTTCTGCCCGACCAGGATTTCAGCATCGAGGGACTGTACTGCGGCCTCGTCCGGCCCAATCGTTGAGCCTGCCCGGATGCGCGATGCGGCGAATTCCTACATGCGGATGGGTGGTTT